>JANMMA010000072.1:0-3457 GCA_031372815.1 Sphingobacteriales bacterium | reverse complement strand
TGAAAATCATTGCGACCGTTACCAGTGCATGGATCAGGAAAATATGCAGAATATAAAAAAACATCGGTACACGTCCGAAATGCAAAAGTGGTTTGGCCCATGCACCTAAAGGTCTTTCCATTAAAGAAAGAAATACCAGGGCCGGACCCAGCGTCATTAAAGAATATAAAAGAGAAGGAGGATATTTTGTGGTATTGATAAAAGACATCAGGCTAAAGGATGTACTCGATTGCATCGACCATTTCGAAAAATCACCATAAATGTTTGTAGCCCTGACTATGAAAAAAAATACAATCGCCGCGACACCAATGGTCAGCAGATATTTTTTCCTTTTAGCCTGATCAAAGTCTTTTCTGTATAAACCACCTGCAACATATCCCAAAGCCATGATGCCTATCCATGGCAATACGGGATATTGCGCGTTTATATTCGGGTGTCCAAAATCAAACCGCTTCGAGACGTGCATCACGGCCCAGGCAAATGCCTTAGGACTGTTTCCTTCTATTGAAATGCTATCAAGCAAATTATGACCGAAGAAAATAAGCAGACCTATTGCAAGTACTAATTTTTGCGGAAGGTGAATAAGCGCGGCCAGGGCGATCATTGATATGCCCAGAGCCCAAATAACACCAAGTGCAAAAAAGCTAAAGGTGGGATTGAAAAACCATCCGATATTGATAATGGTTAGTTCCATGAAAACCAGCCATAAACCCCTGGTAAATAAGAACTTTGACAAATCTGCTTTTGACTTCCGCTGACTAATCATTGACGCCGAAGTGCCCGCGAGGAATACAAAAGTTGGCGCACAAAAATGTGTTATCCAGCGTGTAAAAAAAATTGCTTCGTTTGTTTTTGTGAGATCTGTTGCATCAAACAAAAACTTATCTGCGTGAAAATACCCCCTCACGTGATCAATGGCCATGATAACTATAACGATACCACGGAGTAGATCAATAGATTCAATACGGGCCGGCTTTAATGACAATGGTTGTAGGTTGATGTTATGAGGAAAGATGTATATAATCTGTTTTCAAGATCTCCAAAAATCCTTCGATACCCATATGGTGGTTATCCGACCAGTCTGACACATCACCGCTATCACTGATGAATTTATATGCAGTGAAATCGAATCCGAGTACCCTGCAAACTTTTGCCAATCCATACGCTTCCATATCATTCACTTCAAATACTGGTTTTTGCTGGAATGTATCCTGCGTGGTGCAGGTGTCACTGTTGTCATCAAAAATGATCATGCCTTCTTCAATATGTGGATGTATAACATTATCAAAAGGCGTAATACCCCAGCCAGGAGCAAGAGGTCTCGCATCCATGTCGGCCTGCTGAAATTTTTTGCACCTTAAAATACTGTGAAGGGTATGATGGCTGGATCCGGCAGACCCGTAATTAATAACGATGGTATTATCGGGATTCCCATTGATTAATGAGCGGGTAGCACTTATTGCTGCATTTACCTTTCCAACACCGGTATAGATCAATTCAATTCCTGGCGGACAAACCTCCCGGGGGAACTCTGATGGAATAGCAACAAATAATTTAATCTGCATGTAATGAATAGACTAGCGGTTATTGCCAGAAAGGTGAAATATACTAAATTCCTATATCCGCGGGATACGAACCAACGCGATCAATAGATTGTATTAATAACATGATGAGACATTTTATCCTTTGTATACTTTCTTTTTGTGTGGGCATTTCTGCTTTTACGCAGAACCGCTATGAATTTAAAGAAGGTGATCCAAACGGACTTAACAAGTGGTATATGGGTCGGCAGATCGCCAATGTGATGAGCCACTATGGTATAAATTGGCTGGAAAGGGCAGAACGTGAAAAAGATGAAAATTCAGCACTGCTGATAAAAAATCTTAATATTAAGCCAGGTATGTCTATCGCAGACGTGGGTGCCGGTAGTGGATACTATACTGTACGTATGTCAAAAATTCTGAATGGCGGAAAAATCTACGCAGTAGATGTACAATCCGAAATGATCGAATATCTCAACAATCGCATTAAAAAAGAAAAGCTGAATAATATCGTTACGGTCCTGGGTGATGAGCAAAAATTGCCACTTCCTCATGAAAGCATTGATCTGATGTTATTGGTGGATGTTTACCATGAATTTTCTTACCCTTATGAAATGGGGAAAGCTATGCTTGCCGCGTTAAAACCGGGTGGTAAATTATATATGATCGAATTCAGGGCGGAAGACAAAGAACTTGCCATAAAAGGCCTTCATAAAATGACGGAACAACAGGTCATTAGTGAGCTCTCGGCTGTTGGTTTTATATTCGATCGCAATATTTCCAATTTACCCATTCAACATTGTATGGTCTTTACCAAATGATTTCAAAATTCATTGTTAAATCCTGCCTTCCATTATTTTCAATTCTTCCTCCAGGAAATATTTGAGTGCTGTTCTTATGGCCGCAATAGCAGCCAATTTACCAATGACTTCCCAGGTTGGCGCCAGAGAGATTGCCGTGGCCTATACCAGAAAACAATGATAAATTTGCTGTGTAAATACGTTACAATAGTCGGGCTTATGTTTATGTTATAATAGCAAATCATGTATAAAGGATCGAGGGAACTTAATAGTATTTCACCTCAGCAATTGGATGATTATCTTTCCCGCGGCTGGTTCCGAATGAACCAGTCCATTTTCACTACACCCTTTCTCCAGGAAGCCTTTGAATTTCGTGATGCCATCTGGCTAAGGCATACTCTGCAGGAATTTGAGTATCCAAAATGGTTCCGGAAACTTCAACAAAAAAATGTTTTTAAAGTAGCCATCAGTGACCTTTTCATAACCGCTGAACATGAATTACTATATCAGCAATACCGGGAATCCAGGCCAATCGATGCCCCTGTATCCCTCGAGAGCATAGTTTATGGTGAGGGTTGCAATAATATTTATAATACCAAGATTATCAATTTGTATGTAAACGATCAACTTGCCGGTGCAGGAATCTTTGATATCGGTGAAAAAGCTGCGGCGGGTATTGTGAATTTTTATGATCCGGCTTACGCTAAGTACAGTGTAGGCAAGTTTCTATTTTTGCTGGCTGTACAATTTTGCCAACAGGAAGGCCTTGAATTTTTTTATCCGGGATATGTTGTTCCGGGAAACACTCACTTTGACTACAAACTTGATATCAGCAAGGCCTCCCTGAGTTATTTTGACGTTTCTTTTGATAGTTGGGTACCCATTAAGTCTTTCCGCGAAATTGAATTACCTACCATGCTTATGAGAGTAAATCTTATGAACCTGCTGGAGCCATTTGAGCACGTGGAGATTCCGTCTTGCTTTATTCACAATGCCAATTATTTTTTTCTTAAGAATTCAACCTGGGATAGTCCGTTTGCAGTTTATATATTGCCGACAGACGATCATCCCTGGCAGTTTGCAATTACCTACAATACCAATAATAACCACTATTAT
>JANMMA010000057.1:0-6360 GCA_031372815.1 Sphingobacteriales bacterium | reverse complement strand
TGCCATTTTTATAAGGCTGTCATTTTCCAACCCGATGATACATAGAGAGTCTTTTGGCAGCTCATCAGTTTTCTTCTTTTTGATTTTTGCTTCCCTGGTGTCTTTATAAAATGGCTTCACCAGGAAAACTGCATACCGGTTGTCGTTGGTGATGGAAACATTATATCCTCTGGGAATAATCATTTTGCGGCTTCCCGATGTTTGTTGAATCACCATTTGGCCGTCACCTTCCTGCACGTCAATGGTGTAGGCAATCCATTTTCCGTTGTTGCTGATTTTCTTTTCACCGATACTCTGCCAGCCATCATATACAGTATGGTCCAATGGCTTTTTTTGCGCTGTCGAATACATCGATGCAAATACAAAAATCAGTAGCATGCTAACCCTCATGAGAACAACTTTATTAATAAAATTAAGGCCTAGGTTTTCATTTTCCATATTCTAAAGCTCTGCAATATCACGGTAAATAAAATAATAGTGATACCAATATAAAATCCTTTTTCTAATTCTCTGTCTTCCCTGTAAATGACAAATGCCAGCAGAATACCGTAAAGTGGCTCAAGGTTGTAGCTAAGGTTTACGGTGAATGGTGAGATTTTTCTCAAGGCATTCATGGAAAGGTTAAATGCCAGTACGGTACAAAAAAGGCTAAGCACCAGCAACCATCCGGCATCTTCTGCTGACGGTAAAAAATGTTTTACCGGAAAAAAATATAGATATGCCGGAAGGAGTATAGAAAGTGAGATCCACCCCCCGGTCAGTTCATGAACAGTAACCTGCATGGGAGTATGTTTTTTCAGCAGGATTTTATTGAAGATGGTGAAGCAGGCTGCCAGTAATGAAGAAACAATTCCCAAGAGAATTCCAGTCTTATATTTAGGATCAAAATGAAAAATGAAATAAATCCCGGCCATCACCATAAGGCCAAGAATGAGTTCAACTGTATTGATTTTTCTGTTTAAGACCAGGGGTTCGAGCAATGCAGTAAAGAAACCCACTGCAGAGAAGCAGACGAGACCAATTGAAACATTGGCATATTTAATACTGCCGTAAAAAAATACCCAGTGCAGAGCAACAAGGGCTCCCACCATATATAATTTCCCTAATTCTTTTTTAGGTACGATGCCGGGTTTCCGGCTGATGAGCAAAATACACCATAAGGCCACGATAGTGAATAACATGCGGTACCATACCAGCAGTCCTTCATTAAGGGTGATCAGTCGTCCCAATATTCCGGTGAAACCTGCAAGAAAGATAGCCATATGTAGTTGCAGGAAAGCATTTTTCATATGGGATGTCGGCTATGAATTGTTAGGTGCAACAGTACCGGGAATGGAGACGGTTTTTTTTACCCGATGACGGTAATTTTTGAACATGCTCTGCCATTGTATAGACAGAACGCCGAAGACACCTTCTTTTACAATCCCTTTATTCATTTTAGACATGCCAAATCTGCGGTCCACAAAAGTGATAGGTACTTCTTTGATCACGAAGCCCAGTTTCCATGCAGCAAATTTCATCTCTATCTGGAATGCGTAACCGACAAATGTTACCTCGTCAAGGTTGATCGTGTTAAGTACTTCCCTTTTGTAGCACATAAAACCGGCAGTTGGATCCTTAACGGGCATCCACGTGATCATGCGGGTATATAAAGCGCCTCCTTTGGAAAGAAAATTTCTGTCCCATGGCCAGTTCTCTACTTTTCCACCTTTTACGTATCGCGATCCAACAGCTACATCAGCACCTTCGCTCTTGCAGGCATTATATAGGTTGTCAAGATCATCCGGCGAATGGGAGAAGTCCGCATCCATTTCAAATATATGGGCGTATCCTTTCGCAAGACCCCATTTAAAGCCATGAATATAGGCAGTTCCCAGGCCCAGTTTTCCATGTCTTACTTCAAGAAAAAGCTGATATGCAAATTCCGTTTGTAGTCGGGAAACAATGTCGCCTGTGCCGTCCGGCGAGGAGTCATCGACCACAAGAATGTGATAGTCCTTCTTCAGGCCAAAGACATAACGAAGGATATTTTCAATGTTATCCTTTTCATTATAGGTGGGTATAACGACGAGTTTCTCCAAAAAAAAAACAATTTATCTAAACAAAATAGAGTCCGGTCATACGCTGCAACTTCTTCTGCGTGGTCACACTTTTTTTAACAACGTACGGTTGAATATCTCGGTGAGTTTCTGTTTGGTATGCATAGGAAAGTCGCCCTTCATCATCCAGTCGTAATACTGCGGTTCCTGTTTCAACACGTCTGCCACAGGCCTGCCTTTATGTTTACCGAAGTTAAATACTTCGACGCCGTTTTCAATAATGAACCTTCGCGCGAAATCTACAATTGGTTCGTCTCCAAGGAACTGGATAATAGAATCTACATTGGTTCCAAGCTGCGGGTATTTAATTACCTGTGCTGAAAGGATCTCCCAGGTAGCGGAGGCATCAACTTCGGCACTATGAGCATTATCCAACGTTTTATCGCAATAAAACTTGAAAGCGGCACTAAGGGTTCGGGGTTCCATCACATGAAAAATCTTCTGAACGTCAATCATCTTCCGTGTGGAAATATCAAATTCAAGTCCCGCCCTGAGAAATTCCTCGACCAGCAAAGGCCAGTCGAACCTGTTTGAATTATATCCTGCCAGATCACAGTTTTCTATAAACTGCTTGAATTCGTTCGCCACGGTCTTGAACAAGGGTGCATCTTTTACCATTTCATCGGTAATTCCATGGATCGCTGAGGACCCTGCAGGAATTTTCATACCCGGATTGATAAGCTTGCGCTTAACTGTCCGACTTCCATCAGGGCTGATCTTTAAAATGGCAATTTCAACAATTCTGTCTACGGCCAGGTTAACACCTGTTGTTTCAAGGTCAAGTACGGCGAAAGGCCTGGTTAATTGGATGTTCATTCCGTAACGGGGATTAACTACAAATTTCGCTAAACTTCGGGTAATTCCTTCATTAAATCGTAATCTATTTGCACCACCCGTCACAATTCATTAAAATTTTCTTTGGAACTAAAGGATTGATATCGAAAAATTTAGCCTTCAGGAAAGAACCTCTGTGTGAAGGGAAGTGTAAAACGCTTGTATTTGTGAAAAGGGTTTCGTTACTTTGTAGCTCTTCCTCCGATACCTATCTAATCTCCCCTTCGTCCTACTCCTGTTGATTTGCCCCTCGGCAACGTATCTCTTAACGTCAAAATACCACAAAATGAAACGGTTATTTATGGCCTTCGTACTTATGACAACTGTAACCCTATTTATGACTTCATGCACCACTGCAAAAAGCAGTACCCGTGGCGGCTGTAGAGCTACCCAGGGAATGATTGGTTACAGGTAAATATGATAAATACAACGATATTATCAAAACCCACGTCTTATCGTGGGTTTTTTAGTTTAATTTCGACGTAAGGGGCTGACCGGTTTTGACAGCGTAGATCTTTGTAAGTAAGCATGCAGTGCGTTGCGTAATTAGCACTTTAATCAGAATACGAAAATTTCAAAAGGCGAATCTAACTTTGCCATGGCTGCCTAATCAGTGATTAGCGCACTCATTATGGCCGGGGAAGCGGGCTTGACTTTGCCAAGCTCCCTAGCTTAATCAAAAAAGAAAAGTATGCTGCGACAGTAGGCTGTGCCTGTCGTCTAAGACCATCCAGCTAAGGATCGTGTTGGTTTTTCCGACCCCTGCATTATCCCGACAAGCAATGACGGAATAAGCATGTAGAAAGTTTATGGGGAATATGTTTGGACGTGGGTTCGAATCCCACCAGCTCCACTAAGATCATTTTTACCACTGGCCGGGATAGCAAAGGATTCCTGGCCAGTTTTATGGTAATGCAACTGGTTTCAATATTAAAATTTCCGATTCCTTTCTCCTGTCCATAAGAAAAACCCTAGCTGATTGAACTTTCATCACCTCGGAAAACCCTATTTTCATTATTATTTAAAAAAAAGTTAATACTTTGGCCCAAATTTCTGCTTCAAACTAAACCGAACGACTGTTATGAAAAAATTATTACTCAGTACAGCATTGCTAATGTTGATAGGCAATACGTTTGCCCAGGTCGAAGGAAATGATCCCTTCCTCGGCATAAAAGGTGGTGTCAACTATTCCGGGTTTAAATTATCCGGTCCCAATCCTAATAATTACGAATCAGGATGGATCACGGGCGGTATTGCTGGACTCTTTGGCAACATGCCTATTGGAAAAAGGTTGTCTATTCAGCCTGAAATCCAGTACTCACAGTTAGGTGGAAACATCCGTAGGGGTGCTATTTTCGGTGATGTCAAACAACGATTGAATTACCTGTCTATCCCGGTTATGTTGAAGTACTGGTTGGGTAATGACCTTCGTCTTATGGCGGGTATTCAGGGCGATGTTTTGTTATTAGCCCGGCAGACTGAGGGCGGCGTTTCCATGAGTATTTCAGACGATGTAAACAGGGCTCATGCAGCGGCTACTGCTGGTGCTGAATACTGGCCGGTTTACCATTGGGGTATTGGTGCAAGATATATTCATGGTCTTACGGAAATAACTGAAGGTGCCAACCTTTCACAGAAAACCAAGGCTGTCCAGATAACACTGAATTACCGTTTTGGCAAAAAGCCAGTACCGTATGTGGCTCCTCCTCCGCCTCCACCACCTCCGGCTGACCGTGATAAAGATGGCATTACAGATCCTAATGATAAGTGCCCAGACGTTGCCGGTCTTGCTAAATACGACGGCTGTCCAATTCCGGATACTGATAAGGATGGCATCAATGACGAAAGTGACAAATGTCCCACTGTTGCAGGTCTCGCTAAGTACCAGGGATGCCCGATACCAGATTCAGACAAAGATGGTGTGAATGACGAGGAGGATAAATGTCCAACTGTAGCAGGTCTCGCAAAATACCAGGGATGTCCCATTCCTGATACTGATAATGATGGTGTAAACGATGAAGAAGATAAATGTCCTACCATTCCCGGTGTCGCTGAAAACGGTGGCTGCCCATTGATTAAGTTCAATGCTGCCAATGTACAATTCGCATCAGGAACATCAACCCTTACTGCCGGTGCAAAGACCGAGCTGAATAAGGCTGTAAAGATCCTGAATGAACAGTACACTGATCTCAAAGTAAGTATTGTTGGACACACTGACAATACAGGAAAGGCTGAGTCTAACCAGAAGTTATCAGAGAATCGTGCTGCTTCTGTAAAAAAATACCTGGTTGCTAAAGGTGTTAATGCAGACCGTCTGACTACGAGTGGAATGGGTGCTGATAGCCCCATTGAAGACAATAGCACAAAAGCTGGAAAAGCAAAAAATCGCCGCGTTGAATTCAAGATAAGCCAGTAGAAAAATGATTGCATCAAAAAAACCCGCTTAGTGCGGGTTTTTTTATGCGATCATTTTAATGCGATAATTGTTTATTGCGATAATGTGATTCTGCGCTGACTTATGTTTTCATCCATCCGCTTTGTTTGCTTGTTGTGGTACTCGTTTGTAATTTGCAGACAGAGCTCTTTAGAACTTAGTAGTTGTAAATTGGATCAAAGGCTTAACAGATTGCCTATAACGTACCCGGCTTGACGCAAATCGGGGCAAGTCTATGTTAGCGGCAGTTGTTTTGGTGCCTCATTTAGCTGTATCGTACGATACCGGCTTTAGGTTCTCAAAACATTTCGGCGCCGGTCGTGCAAAAGGGTTATTGAAAAATAAGTTTGCTAATTGCATACCACAGTTGTTATCCCAATTTTGTGTTGGGGTGTGGCTCATACCTTTAAACACAAAATGGTAACTATTAGTAAAAGCCTTTTCTAATTGGCCACCCCAAAATGCCGGTGTATCTGGGTCGAACTCGCCGTTGATTAAAAGCACAGGAACGTTTGTTCTAAAAGATTTATTTTCAATAGCATTTACTTTTTTAACTCTCCAAATTTTACAAATTTCAATAGATACTGCATCGGAAGTCATGCCGTAAAACTGGGAAGGAATATCTTTTTGTTTTACTTCCTTACTTAGATTTTCAAAAGGATACTCTTCTGAACACCAAACTGACAATCGCATTCCCATTGCACGATTATTGTCCGAAAATAAGTCGTAAACCAATGGTTCTAATACTTTATACTCTCCGTTACAAAGTTTGTCCAAAAATTTTGGCAACCCACTAAGTAGTGAAGTGTTACCTAAATTTATGAGTGAAGCAATTTGATAACCCTTTAACGTAACGTAAATAAAGCTACTGTCAATTGGACTTTTTAGAGGAAGTACAATTGGTTTTCTATTTGTTTCTGCAATGAATTGTAAGAAATGATTTTTTAAATTTGGATAAACTTTGTTGCAAACACTGTCAGTAGCACAAGATGA
>JANMMA010000055.1:0-11660 GCA_031372815.1 Sphingobacteriales bacterium | reverse complement strand
GGTTTCGTATTCAGAAATGGCACAGAAACAGAGTTTCAACGACCCATCGGTAAATGCGACTGCATTATACTACCGATTAAGGCTAACCGATCTTGAAGGAAGGCCTGGTTACAGCAATGTATTGGTGGTAAAAATGAAATCTTCTACAACCAATGGATTCAAGGTGTATCCGAATATTGTGCAGTCTAACACCACGGTCAATATGATATCTTCAGTAAGGCAGGAAGCATCGCTTACTATTGTGGATATTTCCGGTCGTACGATTAATCAAAAACAGATCAACCTTCAACCCGGCAGTAATAATATGCAAGTTAATGACCTGGAGAAACTTTCAGCCGGACAATACTATATGGTACTTGATGTCCCTGGCAACAGGTATTCACAACCGTTCATCAAAAGATAACCTGAAACTCCGCTTACGATTCGCGAATTGGCGAATTGGCGGATTATCGGATTATCGGATTATCGGATGATCGGATTATCGGATTCAAATTGTCCCATTCAATTCGTAAATCCGCTAATCCGCCAATCAAAACAATAGATTGATTTTACGACCGCCTTAAAATATTAACGGTTGCCCCTAAACCTGCGATTGCAGAGGCCCCTGGAGAGATCCGGGGGCTAGTTTTTTAATTTATTCTTGAATGCCTTTTCAAACTTTTCAAGTTTCGGCCTGATCACAAAATAGCAATAGGGCGCATTTCCGTTGTTCTTGAAATAGTTCTGGTGATAGTCTTCCGCCACATAGAAGTTTTTGAACGGTTCAACGGCAGTTACAATAGGGCTATTAAATGCACCTGTCTTATTTAACTCAGCCTTATAATGCTCAGCCTTTTCTTTTTGCTTTTGGTCGTGATAAAATACAACGCTTCGGTATTGAGGACCAACGTCATTACCCTGCCTGTCTAATGTGGTAGGGTCGTGGGTTTGCCAGAATACTTCGAGCAATTCATCAAAAGTTATCACAGCCGGATCATAAACAATCTGCAATGCTTCGGCATGGCCGGTATTCTTTTCACAAACCTGTTCGTAGGTAGGGTTAGCCACGTGACCACCGCTGTATCCGCTGGTTGAACTGATCACACCATTAAGTTGCTGAAAAACGGCTTCTGTGCACCAGAAGCATCCATTGCCGAAAGTTGCTGTATCTGTATTCATTGATAAAGAAGTGTACATGGGTTCAAAATTGCCACCAGTATTAGGCGCCTGTCGTTGTGTGCAGGAAAGAAGAAATATACCAGTAAAAGAAAATAGCGTAAAAAATATTTTCATACGTGTTATTGGGGTGCACAAATTTCTTGTTATTCCCTTTCTAAACAAGCATCTTGTTGTTAATGGTATATGGAGAATGCCGATTTAGCGCGAATTTAACATTTGTTTGGGATTCACTGTTTAGTGTTCCGTATTTGGACCTTCCACTTAACTTTGCCAACTAAAATAAACGGATTGAAGCTATTTCCCGAATCTGCAGGTGTTCAATTGGAATTTGAAAAGATCAGGCAGATCATTCATGAGCATTGTACCAGCGAAGCCGGTAAAACCCTTGCGATGGACATGAGGATCCATACCAAAAAAGAGTTTATAGATTTGGAGCTCAGTCAGTCGTATGAATACCTGCTGCTGATTCAAAACGGCCAGTATTTCCCCAACGAGTACATACTTAACCTTCACCGGGAATTGAAATTGCTGGGTATTCCCGGTGCAGTACTCATTGGTGAAGATTTTATCCAGATCCGTAAGCTTGCAGAAAGTATGCGGCAGGTTTTTCGGTGGTTTGATGGTGACCGTATCGTGAACTTTCCATCCCTTCATAAAGTGATTGCCCGTTCACACTATGAAAAAGCCATTATGGCCGGCATTGATGAGGTCCTGGATGAACAGGGACAGGTAAAGGATGATGCATCACGGGAATTATCACGTATCAGGCTGAGTTTATACCGCCGAAGGAATGATCTAAGGCGTCAATTCGACAAAATCATCCAGAAGCTCAATAAAGCAGGGTTTTCTGCTGACATTGAAGAATCGTTCCTTAACGGTCGCCGGGTGGTTGCCATTCAGGCTGAATTTAAAAGGCAGGTAAAAGGCATATTTCATGGTGAAAGTGACACCCGAAAAACGACTTTCATTGAACCTGAAGAAACCATCGAACTAAATAACGAAATTTTTAGTCTTGAAAGCGAAGAACGAAAAGAGGTCTACCGTATCCTCCGCGATTTGACGCATAAAATTTCCGGTTATGCACCACTGTTGGTTTCATGGCATCAGATACTTGGGGAGTATGATTTTATCAGGGCAAAAGCCAAACTTGCAGTGGACATTAATGCCGGACTTCCGAATGTAAGCGATAAGTCATCATTGCACATCGAGAAAGCTTATCACCCGTTATTGTATTTATATAATAAGCGGCAGGGTAAAAAGACCATACCGGTTACCCTTACCCTGAATGAAAAACAGCGCATACTGGTTATTTCGGGGCCAAATGCTGGTGGCAAAACAGTCACCTTAAAAACCGTTGGACTGTTGCAAATGATGGTTCAGTCCGGCTTACTTGTTTCGGCAGATGCATCTTCTGAATTTGGCATTTTTAAGCAACTGATGATCCATATTGGCGACACGCAAAGTCTGGAATTTGAATTGAGTACTTACAGTTCTCACCTGAAGAACATGAAATATTTCATGGAGAATGCCAATGGTCGGACCCTGTTCTTTATCGACGAGCTTGGAAGCGGCAGTGATCCAAATCTTGGTGGTGCATTTGCAGAAGTGATCCTTGAAGAACTACTCCGTAAACATGCATGCGGCATCGTAACAACACATTACCTGAACTTAAAAGTTATGGCGGGCAAAACACCAGGTATTATAAATGGTGCAATGGCTTTTGATGAGAAAAACCTGTTACCACTTTATCAGCTTGCCGTTGGAAAGCCCGGAAGTTCCTATACATTTTCTATTGCGGAAAGGATAGGGCTTGAACCGAGGTTGATAGAAAAAGCCCGTAGACTGGTAGATGAAGACCATTTCAGCCTGGATAAATTATTGAACCGTACCGAACAAGACCTCAGGCAGATAGAAGAAAAGGAAAAAGAACTTCAAAAACTCCTGAAGCAAAACGATCGATTGAAAAAAGAGATGGAAGTACAGCTCGATAAAGAAAAACATCGTCAGCAGGTTGAATTGCTTAAATACCAGAACCAGGTTTCAGAGGAGCGTATTGCTTATCTCAAAGACATGGAAAGGAAACTCAAGCAGATCGTGTTCGATTGGAGAAAGGCTGATTCGCAGGAAGATAAAAAAGACCTGATGAAACAAATGCAGGCTATGTTATTTAAGCAAAAAGAGAAACAGGTAAAAGAAAAAGCGAAAAAGATAGTCAATGCGAAATACGAAGAAACAGGGGAAGAAGTTAAGACCGGTGTTATGGCCCTGATGAGACAAAATAACCAGGTAGGAACAGTGAAAGAGATAAGGGGTAAAAAAGCCATCATTCAATTAGGCGTTATTCCTATAACGGTTGATCTTGCCGACCTCACTGTGGTCAGGGAAAAGGAAATCAGTTAGTCTGCATGTTGAAATCTCCATAATAAAAGTTTACCGATTAACGATCCGGACAGACAAGGCAGGATTCGGTTAGCGATAGCAATTAATAAGTAAAATCAGACAGTTCATTTCTACTGATCGTTTAGTACATTCAGGCAAATTATCCCGGATGTCACGATTGCTTCCTTTTCTATTCCTGCTTGCTCTCTCCTGCAAAAACAGTGATCAGAAAACATATGAAGAATGGAATGTGTACGGCAGCGAAGGAAATTCAAGACATTCTTCACTTCAGCAGATCAACACAGAAAATGCAGATAAACTAACAGTTGCCTGGACCTTCAGTACTGGTGAATCGGACCCCAACAATAGCATGCAATTGCAGTGTAGTCCGATTATGGTTAACCGCAAATTGTATTTCACTTCGGCCAAAGGCAAAGTTTTTTGTGTAGACGCCACAACTGGGAAAGAACTATGGCATTTCGATGCCCTGCACGATAGCACAGCGAACGAAACCAGCAGGGGCGTCGTGTACTGGGAGAGCGGAGATAAAAAAGACAAAAGAATTTTCTTTTCGGCACGTAGTTTCCTGTATGCCTTGCAGGCAGATAGTGGTTCCCTTATGTTGGATTTTGCTGATAGCGGAAAAACCGATCTGAGAAAGGGGCTGGACAGGGAACTCAGTTCACAATTTGTTATTGCCACTACGCCCGGAGTTATTTTTAAGAATTTGCTGATACAGGGAAGCCGGGTGCATGAAGGACCGGGAAAATCAGCACCGGGTCACATTCGCGCGTTTAATGTTGTTACGGGAAAGCAGGAATGGATATTTCATACCATCCCGCATCCGGGTGAATTTGGATATGAAACCTGGCCTCCTGATGCATGGAAGACCGTAGGAGGTGCAAATGCCTGGTCAGGAATGACGATCGACCAAAAAAGAGAAATGGTATACGTGCCATTGGGTTCCCCTTCCTATGATTTTTATGGAGCCGACCGTAAAGGTGAAGGGTTGTTTGGGAATAGCCTGGTTGCCCTGGATGCAAACACGGGAAAGCGGAAATGGCATTTCCAAACGGTACATCATGACCTTTGGGACAGGGACCTTCCCGCACCCCCAAATCTGGTGACCATTAAAAAGGATGGTAAGTCCATCGACGCCGTAGCACAAGTCACGAAATCAGGGTTTGTATATGTGTTTAACCGTGAAAATGGTGAACCTGTTTTTCCCATCGAGGAGCAACCTGTTCCGCCGTCTTCTTTACCCGGCGAACAAGCCTGGCCAACACAACCGAGGCCGACGTTACCGGCACCATTTGTGAGACAACTCTTCACCGATAATGACATCAGCAATATAAGTCCGGAGGTTCATGAATATGTAAAAACAAGGCTGACAGGAATAAAGCGTTCAAGTATGTTTGAGCCTCCGAGTAAAGAAGGCACGATCATTCTGCCGGGCTTTGATGGAGGTGCAGAATGGGGCGGTGCCGCTTATGATGAAGCCACAGGAATACTATATGTGAATGCAAACGAAATGGCCTGGATTCTAACCTTGGTTCCAAAAGCCCAGCAGGGCACAAATAGTAATGGAAGAACAGTGTACCTGAATAATTGCGCGGCCTGCCACGGATTGGATTTACAAGGGTCACCAAATCAGTTTCCGGCACTCGATACAATCAGTAAAAAAATGGACAGTGCTACCATTGCCGGTCAATTGATGAATGGAAAAGGAAGAATGCCTTCGTTCAAACACCTGCCTTCATATCAACTGAAATTTGTGATCGAGTACTTATTGAAAAAGGAAAAGAAAGCAGACCCCAATGACCACCGTGCGCAGGTGAAAACAAATAGTGATGATCTCCCTGATTATATTGGCACCGGCTATCATCGTTTTGTTGACTTTAATGGTTATCCGGCAATAAGTCCACCCTGGGGTACACTTAATGCTATCGACCTTAACGCCGGAAAAATCGTTTGGACGGTACCGTTAGGGGAGTTTCCAGAACTTACTGCAAAAGGTATTCCACAAACGGGAACAGAGAATTACGGCGGACCAGTGGTTACGGCCGGCGGTTTGATTTTCATTGGTGCGTCTAAAGATGAAAAGTTCAGGGTGTTTAATGCCAAAACGGGAAAGGTGATCTGGCAGACAAAACTTCCCGCAGGCGGATATGCTACACCTTGTACATATATGGTGGATGGTAAGCAGTATGTAGTTATTGCAGCAGGGGGTGGAAAGATGGGTACTAAAAGTGGAAACCAATACGTCGCTTTTGCACTGCCCAACAATTAAACCTACACGCATGAAAGTTTACATTTTTATGATGTCCCTGTTATTGAAGCCTAACAATTAAACCTATACGCATTAAAGTTTACATTTTTATAATGTCCCTGTTATTGAAGGCCAACAATTAAACCTATACGCATGAAAGTTTACATTTTTATGATGTCCCTGTTGTTGACTATCCATCTGTCTGCACAGGAAAATATATTATGGTATAAACAGCCTGCCTCAAAATGGGTAGAGGCTTTGCCGGTTGGCAATGGAAGGATGGGAGCAATGGTATTTGGTGACCCCAACCATGAAAGAATCCAATTGAATGAAGAAACAATCTGGGCCGGCACCCGTGTACATGATATAAATCCCGAAGCAAAATCACACCTCAGGGAAATACAGCAATTATTACTGGATGGTAATAACGCTAAAGCATACCTGCTCACCAAAAAATACATGGTTGGCACACCACCTGAGATCAGGTCTTATCAAACACTTGGTGATATCTATATAGACTGGGCCGACAGTTCAGCAGTTGTGGATTATACAAGGCAACTTGAGCTGCGACCATCACTCCATACAACAAGCTTTTCAAAAAAAGGCATCGGGTACAAAGAAGAAGTATTCCTGTCTTCAAAGGATAATATACTGGTGGTTAGGATTACCAGTTCGAAAAAACAAGGGCTTACGGGAACCATCCGACTCACCCGTCCGAGGGATGCAGTGGTTTCAGCTAAGGGAAAACAGCTCATTATGGAAGGGCAAATAATAGATTCTGAAGATCCGGAAATTAAAGGTCCGGCAGGTGCCCATTTGCGCTTCGCTGCCATTGCTGATGTCCAGCTTAAAGAGGGGCAGTGCTCAGCAGCTGGCAATGCGCTGCAAGTTAAAGGAGCCACAGAATTACTGATCAGGTTTACGGCGTTTTCGGATTATGATGCGCAAACACTTAACCAGGATCCGGCCATCATGCCAATGGATAGTTGCGTTAAAATACTGAAGAGTTCAGCAGGTATTTCCTATAGCAGTTTGCTATCCCGGCACACAAAGACAGTTATGCCAGATTTTGATCGTTGTACGCTTAGCCTTGGAAAGAATTCCGATGAAAACAAACCTAAACTGCCGACCGATGTAAGGCTGGCAAATTTTGTGAAGGGAATTATGGATGAGGATTTGATCACGTTATATTTTCAGTATGGCAGATACCTGTTGATGTCGAGCTCCCGGGAACCAGCCCGGTTGCCTGCAAACCTGCAAGGCAAATGGAATGAACACATGAACGCTCCATGGCAAAGCGACTACCATACCAATATCAATCTGCAGATGAATTACTGGCCTGCCGATATCACCAATACTGGCAATACCTATGAGCCTTTAGCCGCATTTATGAACGCTATGCTCCAACCCGGAAGGTTATGTGCCAAAGAAATGTATGGTGCCGGGGGATGGGTCATGCACCACTTGACAGATATTTACGGGAGAACGTCTATCAACGCAGATCCTAAATGGGGTACCAGTCCGCTTGCGGGTGCATGGATGGCATTAAACCTATATGACCACTATGATTTCACCAGGGACTCAGCTTATTTACACAGGTATGCATGGCCGTTAATAAAGGGTTCGGCCGATTTTATCATGGATTTCCTTATACCGGATGCTGAGGGAAATTTAGTTACCGCGCCGTCCATGTCGCCAGAAAACGGCTTTTTTCTCAACAGGGATTCTACCAACAGGCACGTCATCACTTATGGTCCAACTATCGATGTGGAAATCATTAAAGAATTATTTTCTGCTATTAGAAGTATTGGTTCAACAATGGATATTTCTGCTGAATACCTTAAAAGAATGAATGCCGTTGAAGCGAAGCTTCCCCCCTTACGCATCAACAGGTATGGAGGTATACAGGAATGGATAAAAGATTATGATGAAGAGGAGCCCGGCCACAGGCATATGTCACAATTGTTTGGGCTATATCCTGGCACTACACTGATCAAAGATTCAGCGCTTTTACTGGCATCTCGAAAAACGCTTGAACACCGGTTAGCCAACGGAGGTGGACATACGGGCTGGAGCAGGTCATGGATGATCAATTTTTATGCAAGGTTGAAAGATGGCGATCAGGCGGGTTACCACCTGGAACAACTGTTGAAAAAATCGACCCTTTCCAACCTGTTTGATAACCATCCACCATTTCAGATCGATGGAAACTTTGGCAGTATTGCAGGTATAGGAGAAATGTTGGTTCAATCTCATCAGGGGTATATAGAGTTGCTCCCTGCGCTTCCAAACTCTTGGAATACAGGATCAGTAACTGGACTAATGGCCAGGGGAAATTTTATCGTTAGCATTCAATGGGCTGATGGAAAACTGAGGAAAGCAACCATCCGTTCAGTCATGGGCTTACCATTGAAAGTGAAGCATAACAAGACGATCCGTTCATTTGACTTAAAAAAAGGAAGTGAAATTAGTATTGATGGCGAATTGAATTTGGTGACCAAGTGAACGGTAATAAATCCCTGCAATAATCAATGAATTTTTCCTTTGTGGAAAATCCTGCAAACTCAAGACAATTTCCGTTATGCAGACTCACCAATGGTTAACCCTAGTGCTCGAAATCGAATACTTTTTCCATCGGTTTCCATTTCCATGGATCATTGGGGTCGAAGCCAGGTAGAGATTGCTGGAATTGTCCCATCAGCGTTTCCCATTCCTGTACTCTGGGATTAGCTGCGTCCATAACAGCCTTTTTGTCAAAGCTGAAATCATCCCTTGTTTCGATAATCATAAACATTCGATTGTTTAGGCGGTAAATCTGCATGGAAATGATTCCGCTATCGGACAGGCTTTGCAGTATTTCTGGCCATACTTCCTTATGATAGGCTTCATAGCGAGCAATGAGTTCAGCGTCATTTTTCAGGTCTACAGTTAAGCAGTATCTCATAGATGAATGTTGAGCGTTAATTCATATTTCGGGCTGTACTTCCGGTTAAATCATGAGGTCAGTCAAGTTACTCTGATGCCATTTCTATCCTTACAGGTGAAGTCTTTACCTGGTATCCTTTCCAGGCAAACAGCACCACAATCACAAAGCAAAACATCGGTATGATATAGGCTGTTGCCGTATTGTATTCATCGGCCATCCATCCCATAAAATATGGCATAAGTGCACCTCCAACAATCGACATGATAATAAATGAAGCACCACGTTTTGTATAGTCGCCCAGGTTCTTAACGCCCAAAGCAAAGATGGTCGGGAACATTATCGATTCAAAAAAGAAAATGGCCATTAATGCATAGATGGAGATCATACCGGGTATCCAAATCACCACCGCGCAAAGTACAATGTTGATCAGCGCATATAATCCTAAAAGAGTAGGAGGGGGAATCACCTTCATGATTGCTGTTCCTGTGAACCTTCCGATAGTGAATAGTATGAGACTTCCTGATAAATAGTATGACGCTTTTTCATTGCTTATGCCCAGATCTTTTTCAGTACAGTAATTTATAAACAGTGCAGCAATACCTACTTGGGCAGCCACATAAAAAAATTGTGCAGCAATGGCCCATACAAAATGACTGTGTTCAAATAATGTCTTGCCTTTATGCTTGCCCGAATCAACTACGAGTTCTTCTTCCTTCACTTCGGGCATTGCGGTACGGTAAAATAAAAAGGCCACAAACAGCACTACAACGGCAATGACGATGTATACATTCATGACAGAATCAAGGTTGCCGTTCGACTTCTCATTGCCAAAAAATAAGGCACCACCAATGATTGGGCCGATAAAAGAACCAACGCCATTAAAACTTTGCGAAAGATTCAATCTGAACTCTGAAGTTGATGGATCACCTAGTACGGTAATGTATGGGTTTGCAGCAGTTTCCAGGAAGGCCAGTCCACTTGCAAGGACAAATAAGGAAAGCAGAAAAAAAGGAAAACTGCTCATCTGCGCAGATGGATAAAACATCAAAGCACCAACGGCATATAACAATAAGCCCGCGATAATTCCTTTTTTATACCCAGCACGATTCATAAACATACCTGCGGGAAGGGCAATGAGAAAATATGCACCGAAATATGCTGCCTGCAATAATGTTGAACGTTGACGTGTGATGTTCAGCGTCTCCTGGAAATGTTTATTGAGCACGTCCAATAATCCATATGCCACACCCCATAAGAAAAACAGGCTGGTAACGAGAATCAGCGGAAGCAGGTATTGGTTCTTCTTTGTCATGTTTTGTTTAAATGTAATTTGTTGAATCAGGGTATTCAAAGGTCCCGCACGTATATCATTTGGCAGTGTATTTTAATTCCTCATCTGCACTTCCACATTAACCACACTTCCCAATTTTCACATTACACTTAGATCCTTCGATCTAAATGTGTGTATCCGCCATCAACATGGATTAATTGCCCCGTGGTATGGCTCGATCTCTCCGACAAAAGAAAGGCAACCATATTCGCAATCTCTTCTGCTGTGGTCATTCGGTGGCCCAATGGAATTCTATCTGTGATTTGTTTCAAACTGGCTTCGGGATCTGGTAGTGTTTTTAACCACTTATCGTATAACGGCGTATAACATTCAGCCACAATTACAGCATTTACCCTGATCCCATATTTCAGCAGTTCTACTGCCCATTCGCGGGTTAACGCATTTCTTGCACCATTGGCTGCAGCATACGCTGATGTGCCACCCTGGCCGGTTTCAGCTACTTTGGAACCAATGTTCACGATCGAACCTTTTGATTTGATAAGTTCAGGAAGCGTATGATGTGCCATCAGGTAATAGTGCACCACGTTTTTATGCAGGGACGACATGAATCCCTCATAACTTCCATGTTCCAGGTTGATACTATCATTGACTCCCGCATTGTTTACCAGGCCATCTATCCTCCCGAAATTGGCGATAATAGAATCAACCGCCTTTTTGCATTCGTAAGGATCAGACAGTTCAACTTTCACCTGCCAGCCTCTTCCCAACAATTTTAGCGTCGCTTCATTCTCATCCTCGTTTCTTCCTACGATAACCGGCAATGCATTTTCTGCGGCAAGTAGTTTTGCGATTCCTTCACCAATGCCTTTAGCGCCACCCGTTACGATAATAACTTTATCCTGTAATTGCAGATTCATTTTATATTAGTTGATAAAAGTTAATAGTATTGCCCGACCATATCTTCTCTCTCGTCGTCAGGGAAGGCTCGCAGCGCACCTCGATTAAGGAACTCCATCTTGTTAATCATCTGATCATAACTCCGATACAAAAGGTTCATGCGCGATTCGCGAATGAAACTCTCCCTGCAAAACGCGGATCGGCTTTGTCTGTTTTGCTTTCCACGATAGGCATTGAAGGCTTGCACCACGGCGCTAAAATCACTAGGAAACAATACTTGCGATTGAGCGAGAGGAATTCGCTTGCTTTGAGCACCAACTCCGCCGCCACCATCACGATTAGCGCCAATGAGTCAGCCCGATATGAAAGACCACGTTCCAGGCCTTGAGGGTCGCAAGCGCGGACGCCGAGAGGTCCATGACCATCGGCACTACGATGATGGGGACGATCGGTGTCTCACCCGCCAACGGTGAGAAGCCCGCCTCGGTGATCGCGCTCCGGAACCAGTCTGCGTTCTCGTGCAGGCGCGTCACCCGCTCCGGCTGCGCCTCGATCACGCGCACCGCCTGCAGCGCGCTGCACGCGACCGTCGGCGGCAGGGCATTCGAGAAGAGCTGTGGACGGCTGCTCTGGATCAGGGTGTCGCACAGGGCCGCGCTGCCGGCCACGAAACCACCGGCCGCACCACCGATCGCCTTGCCGAGCGTGCTGGTGATCACGTCCACTTCGCCCAGCACGCC
>JANMMA010000039.1:0-4102 GCA_031372815.1 Sphingobacteriales bacterium | reverse complement strand
GAAAATTCTGAAGGCGGACTCATTTATGCAGGCACACCATACCTGGATACAATCACCGACTGGAATGCCTTGGTCACGGAAGACTACGGAGCAGTAATGCCACTGCCATTCAGAAAAAAATATGGCATTAGATACCTTTATCAGCCGGCATTTTGTCAACAGCTTGGGGTTATCGGAGAACAGCAAGATAGCAGCGATTTTATTGCAACAGCAAAAACTCATTTCTCTTTTGCCGAGATCAACCTGAATTTCACCAATACCAGTTTGATTTTTGAGGAACAACAAGAGAAGTCTACCAACCTACAAGTGAATTCCACCAACCTGCAAGTGAATTCCGCCGATCTGCAAAAAATGCGAACCGCACAAGCTTCGTCCTGCAATAATTTTGTTATTGACCTCAGCAGGACATACCAGGACATCTCAGCCGGCTACAGTAGCGACCTCAAAAAAAATCTGGCACGTTGCACACCATTTGAAATGGAATACCATACCCACGGTGAACCAATATTAGGTCAGCCCCCATCCACTGTCAGGGATCGCCCAATGATTGCACCTTCTACTACGCGTTTTGAAGAAACCATTTCATTGTATAAAGAAACTTACGGTCATCGGTTTCCGAATGTTAAGAAAAAGGACTATGATGCCATACTTCATTATTGTAAGCAAAATGTAGATCACTATATCGTAAGGGAGGTGCGGCGTAACGGACGATTGCTGTCGGCTGTGTTATGTTTGAAAGATGCCAAAAGAATCTATTTTTTAATGTCGACCACACTGCAGGATGGTAGAAAAATGGAAGCAAATCATTTTTTGATTGATAATTTGATTAGGGAATTTGCAACACAACACCTCGTTCTTGATTTTGAAGGGTCTGACCTCGAAGGCGTAGCTTCTTTTTACAAAGGCTTTGGCGCTGTTAATCAGCCCTACCCCACCGTGAAATGGAATAAGCTAAAATGGCCATGGAAACTATTGAAGCGCTGAGATTCTCCCTATCATCCATATTCGCACATTGGTTCATTACACCCAAAAATTACCATTACTCATTCCTGCTTCCAAAAACAAGCATCGGATTTCCGGGCATTTTCATCCACTTAAATCCTTTTTCTGCCAATTTTTTAGTACCCGATTCAAAGATATCGGGGCTGTGAAATTCGATAAATATATTGCGCACCTTATCCAACCAGCCACTGTTATTAAAAATATTACGCTCTGCTCCTTCAATGTCTATCTTGACAAGATCAATATCACCAAGCTTAAAACGCTCCATAATGGACAAGATATCCAATACTTCTATTTCACCATCAGCGGTAATGTCTATGGTACTGTTATAGGAATAACGTGAATGGATAATCGAACCTAGTCCTTCACCGGCACCCACCGCTATATTTAACAAATGTAATTTCTCCGGCCGTATGATCCCTTGTAAATTATCCGCCGCCAGACTGAAATTATCAGGGTCGGGCTCTACGCAATAAAAATTCGCTTCAGGAAATGCATCATAAAAATAAGCTGCTGCCAGACCGGCATTGGCACCGAGGTCAAGCACTGTGCTGACCTTGGTTTTCTTCAATAAAGAACGGTTGTAGCAGTGCTTCCAGAACACTTCAAAGAATATGTCGAAGTCTCCGCTATAACGCCGTAATCCTACATCAACAATTTTGCCGCCAAGTTTTACCTGGTAATGATCAGCATCATTACTGTCAATCGGTTCATTCCTTTTCAGGTGAAACAATTTTGACGACTTCAGCAGACGTAAAAAAGATGAAAAATTACCAGCTATGCCGGCACAAAAAATAACCTTTGCCCATGCTACAGTAATTGACATGCTCAGGATTTGGCAGTTTTTGCAGCAAGAACCTGTTTTGCATAATCGAGGTCAGACGGATAGGTAACTTTAATATTTTCTTCTTCCCCGGGAACCAGGTGAACGTGAACACCACTGTGCTCTACCACCGTTGCCTCGTCAGTAAAAGCTGATTGGTAGTATGTATCGAAAGCATTTAGCAGGATTTCACTCCTAAATGTCTGTGGTGTCTGCACCGCACGAAGGTCGTCGCGCTTGACTACCTCAGATCCGGGCTTGTGATCCGGTCCGTATGACATGATTCGTCGGATACTGTCTTTTACAGGGATAACAGGAATGGCGGATCCGTGCGACATTGCGGCATCATAACACTGCCGGATAAGCGCGGGACTAACCAGGCACCTCACCGCATCGTGAACGAATACAATAGATGGATGACTAACTAGTTTCAATCCATGCCTTACGGAATCAAATCTTGTGTGGCCACCCTCTGTTACCACGATCGCTGCCTTAGGAAAATGATGACGGATAATATCCTCGCCCTGTTTTAAAAAATTGGAAGGAAGAACCAGGATGATACTTATGTCTGGGTAAGCTGCCAGAAAAGCTTCAATGGTGTATACTACAAGAGGTTTGCCATGGAGTTCCATGAACTGTTTGGGTGTCGTTCCGCCCATCCTGGATCCGCTCCCGCCGGCTACAATAACAGCTGTTTTATCCATGCTCAATTTTAGCTAAATTAAATAATTGCCGGAATTAACGGCTTTGTATATTGCCGTATGATAAGGACTGTGGCCTTTATCCTTTTGCTAGCAACGATATTTTCCTGTAAAAAGGAAAACAAGATCAATGAGGTGTTTGCGATACGTGAAATGAGTGAACTCGCCACTGTAGAATACCTGGTCACTAAGATCATTAAAGCGAGTGATGATCAGACCTGGTATAAGATCGGGGACCGCAAAATACTCATGAGTTGCGAAGCTTCGATCAAAGCGGGTATAGACCTCTCCTCAATTAAGGAGGATAACGTCACCATTGAAGGCAAATCCATCAGTCTTGTACTACCAAAAGCCCACCTGATCAGTGTCAATATAAAGCCGGAAAATATTAAAGTAGAGTACCAGGAAACAGGATTATTCAGAAGCGATTTTTCAGTCGCAGAAAAGGATGCCTTAATGACACAAGGCGAAAAACAGATACGCGGCAGCGTTGACTCACTCGGCGTAATTCAGACGGCTGAAACCAACGCTACGCTCTTTATCAGCAATTACTTGAAACAATTGGGGTACCACCGCATACACATTCGTTTCAGCAACACATCAAACCTCCCGGCACTGCAATGAAAATCTTTCGCACCTACATACTCATTGCAGTTACCGTTATCCTGGGGGTGATGCTGTTACAAAGGCTGAACATCTTTCCGAAGATTAAAGAGATATTTGGTGCAAAACCGGTGCTGATCGACAATACTCCGCTGTTGATCAAAGAAATTCGGGAATTGGCGCAGCTAATCACCATCACTTCCTATGACGAGGTAGTTGCAGATTCCACCAAGGCCAGTTCGTTGGATATTGTAAAAGCTATAACAGGCATCTCCTTTCAACCCTTTTCCCCACCTGTCGACAGGCTGGTAATTGTGGCTAAGGGGAAGGTAATGGCAGGAACTGACTTGTTGGGACTGGATGCCAATGATATTGTGGTAACAGATGATTCGGTATCTGTGAAATTACCCCCTGCACGCATACTCGATGTGATCATTAACCCCTCAGATTTTTCAACGTTTACTGAAACCGGGGAATGGAGCAATGCAGCCGTAACTTTGGTAAAATTAAAAGCCCGAAGAAAAATGGAACAACGGGCCATCCAAAAAAATGTCCTTTACATGGCCCAGGCCCGGAGCGAACTACTGATGGAAAACTTTCTAAAAACCGCAGGCTTCAGGAAAGTGTATATTTATCATTAATCGACTTTGGCGATATTGTAAGACTTCAGTATTCTTTACGCTGCCTTGGAGCCGTCTTACATAACCTTGCAACTGCGGCTGTCTTTAGGTTGCCATGATCTGATAGCGACTCACAACAGGTAAAATATGCAGTAGATCATACCCAGATTGAATCCCGAATGACAAACTATCGCTCCTAAAATCGACCCGGAATATTTTCTACAAGTGAAGAACAACAAACTCACTAAAAACATACTTGCTACCCAAATTATCGTCGGAACAGTGAAAAAGCCCCACTTATTATTTATAAACACCAAACCAAAATGTGATATATGAGTTAGTGCAAATGCAGA
>JANMMA010000014.1:0-16535 GCA_031372815.1 Sphingobacteriales bacterium | reverse complement strand
CTCAGTCAACAGGGTGTTAGTCCGCATGTACTAATTCATCGCGGCCATAGTTATCATCTACAAAACAGTGTACAGTATGTGGATTCCATGGTGCTGCTGGCCATACTCGGTTCTTGTGGCGGATATAATGAAATTTTTGAGGTTCAACGCCGCAGTAATAATGCACAAGTCATTTCCACAAAGCAGGTGGGTAGTAAAACAATAAATGAACCGATGATCAAACTAATCAATGATTATTTTTTACAGCAGAAGGATATTGTATGGACCGAGCTCTGGATGCATCTCGATAAGGAATTTAAGACCAATGCAAATGCCTATGCGTTATTTACAGATTATGTGCCACCGAATAAAAATATTGGATTGCAGGTTGCCCGGATCTATAACGAAGAGAATGTAGAATGAGTTTCTCTTCGCTGATTATTTTATTCAAATAAGCTTATCTCACTTTGTATTCATAGCAGTCGCTGGTAAGTACTATTGCGCCGCTGGTTTTATCGATAATCCTGAAGTGGATATCAAACGTTGCACCGATAGCTATCGATGAAATATTCCTCCATAAATCCTCCTTCCCGGTTCCCTTATCGTCAGTAAGGATCGACTGTGGCACCAGTCCTTTTCCAAGCGTTAGCCAGTTAGTACCTGTGCAGTTTCCATCTATAATCGCATCTGTAGCACGCTGCAACTGGTATTCATGATTGGGCTCCAGATCCCGCACCCAGGTTTCCAGGGTTATTATCTTAGCGGCATCATTATCCTGCCGGAATTTTATATGGCCAAAAGCATTTCCGTCGCTACGAAGTATGACTTCAATATTAAAGGGAGGGTTAGCTGGCGTCTGTGACTTTGCAATATCAGCGCTTGAAATAGAAGCCTCATTAGGCGCAGCATCTTTTTGGCAGGATGTAATCAAAAGCACACATAGAGACAGCACAAAAGCATTTGCTATGTAGAGATGAAGGGTTGTTTTTTTCATGATTAGCCGTTTGATGTGTTTTGAATTCTAGCCTGTTCTAAGTTATCGGTATAAATTATTGCAGGCAATACCATATTATTGGTATTTATCAAATATCATGTACACATTTGCATTCCCACATTAACACATTCACCAATTACCACATTAGTTAAATGGGCTATTAAGCCCCAGGCTTAATAAGCCCATTTAACTAATGTGGCTCCCCACGTAAACCCTCCGCCAAACGCTGCCAACACAATGTTATCACCTTTGTTAATTCGTTTGCGATAGTCCCACAGGCAAAGCGGAATCGTTGCCGCGGTAGTATTGCCGTATTTCTGGATGTTCATCATTACCTTACTATCATCCAGTCCCATTCTTTTCGCCGTGGCATCGATAATTCTTTTATTGGCCTGGTGAGGCACCAGCCAGGTAATTTCATCAGCCGAAATATTGTTGCGGTTCATCAGTTCATAAGATACATCAGCCATGCCTACTACAGCAAACTTAAAAACCGACTGGCCTTCCTGGTAGGCATAGTGCTCGCGGTTCTGAACTGTTTCGAGGGTGGCTGGTCGAAGTGATCCACCTGCTTTCATCATAAGGAACTTGGCACCGCTGCCATCACTTTTCAGGATACTGTCGAGCACACCGTATCCTTCAATGTTCGGCTCCAACAGGACAGCACCGGCACCGTCCCCAAACAGTATGCAGGTGGTGCGGTCAGTATAGTCGATGATCGAACTCATTTTATCGGCTCCCACTACCACAACCCTGCGGTAGCGTCCGCTTTCAATAAGTGCTGCACCGGTAGTGAGCGCATATAGAAAGCCTGAACAGGCTGCGGAAAGATCGAAACCCCAGGCATTTTTGATGCCTAATTTATCACAGGCTATGTTGGCCGTAGAAGGAAAGACCATATCCGGCGTAACAGTAGCCACGATCATACAATCGATCTCTTCAGGCGATATGCCCCTTTTCTCACAAAGCTGCTTTACCGCAGGAACCACCATATCAGACGTAGCCTTGCCTTCACCTTTTAAAATCCTTCTTTCCTCAATGCCCGTTCTGCTTTTGATCCATTCATCATTGGTGTCAACCATTTTCTCGAGTTCAGCATTGGTCAGGATGTATTCTGGTACATAAGCTCCAATGGCTGTAATGGCCGCAGAAATTTTAGTGCGCATGCTTGGATGGATTTAATTTGTGGGGGCAAAACTAAGGATTAAATTTGCGCCTTTCAGTATACGTTAAACAAATCTGGTATAATGATTGCGTACTTGAGCGGACTCTTTACCCATAAATCACCCTCACAGGTATATGTTGACATCAATGGTATTGGTTATGAAGTGAACATCACGCTGAATACCTATACCGAGATACAGCATATGGAAAAGGGTACTTTATACACCTATCTGCAGGTAAAGGAAGACGCACATACGTTGTACGGATTTTCAAATACAGCAGAAAAAGCAATGTTTGTCAAACTGATCGGCATCAACGGAGTGGGTGCAGCAACTGCCCGGATTATGTTGTCTTCCCTTAAGCCGGATGACATCACGAAAGCCATTATGATGAACAATACAAGGCTGTTGGAAGGTATAAAAGGAATAGGTAAAAAAACGGCAGAAAGGATCGTCTTGGAATTGAAAGATAAAGTACATAAAAATGACCCCACAAACGCTAATTCCTCCCTCATATACAATACTTTAGAGCAAGATGCGTTAAATGCTCTGCTGGGCCTCGGCATAGGTCGGCAGCAAGCTGAAAACGCCCTTAAAAAGATTGCCGGAACAGCAGAAAACCACAACCTCGAACAACTCATCAAAAAAGCACTCCAATCTATTTGAGTTAAACTCTACCCAACAACAAGACGGAAAATTGACGACGCGGTCTGTCATTATTTTATTGACCTCATGGTTACTCGTACTGTGTTGGGGAAATGCTTTTGCACAAATCCCCAAACGGCTGGATACCGCCAGGCTCAGGCTTGCCGATACCACCAGGCCAATACAGGGCGATAGCAACAGGATATCACCTGCCGATACAACGGTTACAGGTAACGATTCCCTGCGCTTTCCCATTACTGACAGACGGGGCGACAAATTCACTTATCCCCGCACGAACACATTTGATCTCAAAGATCCATCCAACATCAGGGACTCCATCATTTATGATCCATCGACCAAGTCATACTACATCATTGAAAAAATCGGAAGCCGGTATTATCGTAAACCTACTTCGCTCGAGTTCGACGAATACCTCCGGTTGCAGTCTGGCAAATCCGAGCGCGATTATTTCCATGACCGTGCCAACACTATCAGCCTGCTAAACCGTAAGCTGGAAAAGCCCGCCCTTAAAGCGCATACAGGCCTGTTTAACCGGCTATTTGGCAATGGCAAAATTGACATCAGGCCACAGGGTGAAGTAAATGTTTTCGCTGGTTACCAGGGTCAGAATATAAAAAATCCCACCCTTCCCGAAAGGGCCAGGAAAAATGGCGGATTTGATTTTGATATGAACGCTAACCTCAATGTAGTCGGAAATATCGGCGATAAACTCAAGATGCCGATTAGCTATAATACCTTATCAACCTTCGATTTTGAAAATCAACTGAAACTCGATTATACCGGAACCGGTGATGAGATCTTCCGTAAAATTGAAGTGGGTAATACCTCTTTTGCTACTAAGGGAACTTTGATCCCCGGTGCGCAACAATTGTTTGGAGTGAAAACGCAGATGCAGTTTGGTAAACTTTGGGTGTCCACCATTTTCGCCATGCAAAGGTCGCAACGTCAATCGGTGGCGCTGAAGGGTGGAAGCAGTGCGCAACAATATGCCATCAAAGCCGATGCCTACGAAGAAAACAGGCACTTCCTGGTGGGTCAGTACTTCAGGAATTCCTACAACAGTTCAATGGCTAACCTGCCCATCATTAATTCACAAGTGCAGATCCTCCGGATGGAAGTATGGATCACCAACCGTACCGGTGCCACTACCGATACAAGAGACGTTGTTGGATTGATGGATCTTGGTGAAGCCAATCCTTATTTGCAACCCCCCGTGATCAATCCTTCAGGATCGCAGTTCCCGGCCAATAACGTGAATGATCTCTATGCTAAAATTGTGGGCGATCCAAATAGCAGAAATCCTGCATTGGTCATCAATAAACTACTATCAATTGGATTAACACCGGTTCAGGATTTTGAAAAAACTTTTGCCCGCAAACTAGATTCCACCCAGTATAATTTTAACCGCCAGTTAGGCTTTGTATCGCTTAATGTTACGCTTCAGCCTGATGAAGTATTGGGCGTTGCGTATCAGTATACACTCAATGGAAAAGTTTACCAGGTGGGTGAATTTTCGCAGGACATTCCTGTTGACTCTACCTCCGGTATCCAGAAAGTTTTGTTCCTGAAATTATTGAAGGCCACTTCGCCAAGAACAAGACTGCCGATCTGGGACCTGATGATGAAAAATATTTACAGCATCGGTTATGGTGTGCTCGACCGTACAGATTTTCAGTTTAATATCCTGTATGAAGAACCAGGTGCCGGCGAAAAAAGATATTTGCCCGAAGGTGATAAAGCAGGCGTGCCATTGTTAACCCTGTTGAACCTGGACAGGTTGAATAACCAGAATGATCCTCAGCCAGATGGCGTATTCGATTACGTGGAAGGCTATACAGTGGTGTCTAATCAGAGCAGGATTGTGTTCCCGGTGCTGGAGCCGTTTGGGCGTGACCTGGAATATGCTTTTGTCTCCGATCCCACGTTGCGGCAAAAATACCTGTACTACCCGCTATATGACACCATCAAAGCCATCGCGCAAACCTATGCAAACCTGAACAGGTATGTATTCAAGGGCACAGCAAAAACGTCAGGAAGCGGCGGTGATATTCCGCTGAATGCTTTCAATATTCCACAAGGATCGGTTAAGGTGACTGCTGGCGGACAAACCCTGCAGGAGAATATTGACTACACGATAGACTATGTATCCGGAAGTATTCGCATTATCAACGAAGCGATTAAAAGATCCGGCGTCCCCATCAGTGTTGACTTTGAAAACAACGCTACGTTTGGAATGCAACAACGGACCTATATGGGATTGCGATGGGACTATCTCATTAGTAAAAAACTGTCTGTTGGTGGAACGATGGTGAGGTTGAGTGAACGACCCTTCTTTACGAAAATGGAATACGGTACCGATCCAATTCGCAATTCGATGTTGGGCGTAGACTTCAATTATCAAAGCGAGATGCCCAGGATGAATAAATGGCTGAGCAAACTGCCAAACTTCAAACCTAATGGAACATCCACCATTACTGCCTTTGCAGAAGCCGCTCAGTTAAAACCCGGGCACGCACCACAAATTGGAAAAGGAGAAGGCGGCTTGATTTATGTTGATGACTTTGAAGGCACAAAGGCAAGCATTGATCTCAGGTTTCCGCTGATAAGCTGGACACTATCCTCAACACCAAGTGGTGCAACAGACAAAAACGGTACGGAACTATTTCCTGAAGCCAAACTATCAGATAACCTCGCATATGGCGCCAACAGGGCGAAACTTGCATGGTATAATATTGAGCCAGTTTTACAGGAAAGAAGGAATTCAAACAATCCAATAAAAAATGATTTGACGGAATTATCTGACCCAAGGGTCAGGGCCGTTTCACAAGAAGAAATCTTTCCACAAAAAACACCAGACTTCGGACAGAACCAACTTGTCACATTTGACATGGCTTTCTACCCGAAAGATAAGGGGCCATATAATTATGATGTTGCCGGACTTGACCCGCTTGGAAAACTTACCAATGCGAGAAAACGATGGGGGGGTATCATGAGGGGAATAGACCAGACAGATTTTGAAACAGCCAATATTGAATACATTGAACTCTGGATACTTGATCCTTTTATAAAGGCAACCAACCCTACCGGCGGATCATTGTATTTTAACCTGGGAAATATTTCAGAAGACGTATTGAAAGATTCACGCAGGTTTTATGAAAATGGACTGAACACGCCCACCATTCCAGCAAGTACACAGGCGTCCACATGGGGTATTCAGCCGCTTAATCCCATACAGGTCACTACAGCGTTCAGCAACGATCCTAATGACAGGCCTTACCAGGATGTAGGTTTTGATGGTATGCAGGATACCACTGAGCAACGCATAAGGAGTGCGTTCCTGACAGATATGCAGAATAAATTTGGCGCTGGTTCCCCGGTGTACCAGAAAACTTTTAATGATCCTTCTTACGATAACTTCAAATATTACCGTGACGCAACTTATGACCAGACAAGTACAGGTATCCTTGGCCGTTATAAAGAGTTTAATAACCCACAGGGTAATTCACCCATCGCTGAAAATAACAGCCAGTTCGCAAGTGCGTTCACGTTATATCCCGATGGTGAAGACCTGAATCGTGATAATACGCTGAATGAAAATGAGGAGTATTTTCAGTACCGGGTTGACGTTAAACCCCAGACCGATCCGGTAATGCAGGTTGGAAAAAACTTTATCACCGACCGTAAAGTAGTTAGCGTTACCCTGGCCGATGGCTCAAAAGAAAGCCAGTTATGGTATCAGTTTAGGATTCCGATTTCTCAGTATAATGCAAAAGTGGGAGAAATACCTGATTTCAAATCGATCCGGTTCATGCGCATGTTCATGACTGATTTTGAAGACTCAACGGTACTGCGTTTCGCCAAGCTCGAACTGGTGAGAAATAACTGGAGAAGATTCACGTATGAGTTTGATACAGCCGGCCTGTATACTCCGATTGATCTTAATGGTGCAACAACATTCAATGTGTCGGCCGTAAATATTGAAGAAAACGACAAGCGCGTACCGATACCTTACGTTATCCCCCCTGATATTTTGCGTGTTCAGTCATTAAGTAATGGAGGCATCAATATTCTGCAGAACGAGCAATCGCTTAGTATGGTCATCTGCAACCTTCAGGATAAGGATTCCCGGGGTGTTTTCAAAAACCTCAACCTCGACCTTCGCCAGTACAAGAAGCTCTCTATGTTTATTCACGCAGAAAGTGTTCAGGGACAGACACCACTTAGAAATGGTGATCTCAATGCCGTGGTAAGGGTCGGCAATGACTTCCTTAACAATTTTTATGAAATAAAATATCCGCTGGTCATTACGCCTTTTGGAAGTACGGTAGATAATGTCATCTGGCCGGATTCTAATAACCTTGACTTCGATATGAATGTTTTGGTGAAATTGAAGGCTGAACGAAATGCCGCTTCGGCAAATCCAAATGAGATTTATCGAAAGGTGGTGAATGGCAAATTATATTCCATCGTGGGCAACCCGAACCTCGGCGAGATAAGGGGATTGCTGGTAGGTGTGGAGAACGCTTCCAATGGCGGGGCAGGTGCTCCTTTGTGTACAGAGGTTTGGATCAATGAACTAAGGTTATCGGGCCTCGATGAAAACAATGCATGGGCGGCAACAGGTCAGGTGAATATGCAATTGGCAGACCTCGGTACGGTGTCCTTTGCCGCAAACGTGCACAACCAGGGTTTTGGCGGGTTGGAACAAAGGGTAAATGAAAGGTTCAGGGATGATTTCCGGCAGATCGACTTTGCCACTAACCTTCAACTCGGAAAACTGTTGCCAAAAAAATGGGGAATCGAAGTTCCATTCTTTGCCAGTTACTCACAGCTAGTCAGTGCACCGCAATATGATCCTTATGATAAAGACATTCCACTAAAAGCCAAACTTTCCGCATTTAAGAATAAGGCAGACAGTATCCGCAACGACGCGGTGGACTATACGCGTATCAGCACGGTCAACTTCACCAATGTCAGAAAATTACCGGGAGCAAAAATCAGGTTGTGGAGCATATCAAATTTTGACTTCAGTTATTCATTCACGCAAACATATCAACACAACCCCTTAATTGAGTATAACGACGTTAAAAGGCAACAGGGTGGTGTGGGTTATACCTATGCGAGCCAACCCAAATATTGGGAGCCCCTTAAAAACAGGATAAAAGGAAAATCAAAATCACTGGAATTTCTGCGCGTGTTTAATTTCAATTACAAGCCTAACCTGATCGGTTTCAGGTATGATGCAAGACGTCAGTTTGGCGCCATCAGGCCACGTAATGTAGGTGGTGGTCCTTATAAAATTCCTGAGACGTACGATAAATATTTTGTGATAGACAGGGTATATAATTTACGATGGGACCTTACCAAGTCGTTCAACATTGATTTCAAGGCGCTCAATAATTCCAGGGTAGATGAACCGATTGGACGTATTGATAGCAAACTGAAAAAAGACAGCGTACGAAGAAATTTTTTCAGTGGTGGAAGAAACACGCTGTATAACCAGGGAATGGATATGACCTATAACCTTCCGTTAGCATTATTTCCGATGCTCGACTGGATCACGGCCAGTGTGACCTATAGAACAACATATAGTTGGATCGGCGCGTCAAGGCTGGCAGTAAGCCTGGGTAATTCGATTCAAAACAGCAATCAGAAAGGCGCAACCCTGGAATTCAACATGCTGACTTTGTATAATAAGTCAAAACTGCTGAGTAGCCTGAATATGCCTGCTGACCAGCAGCCACCACCTCCACAACCTGAGCCCGTGAAAAATCCGAAAGACTCAACGGTTAAGGTTAAACGAAAAGCGAATCCTAATCCAACCCTCCACGGACTGCCAAGAACTGCAGCTCAATTGCTGACAATGATCAAAAGGGTAGGAGCAACGTATAATGAAGGAGCAAGCACTTTCATCCCGGGCTATATGGATTCTACCCAAATTCTTGGTCAGAACATGAGTAGCAATGAACCTGGTTTTGATTTTATTTTTGGCCGGCAACCTGGTGTAAGTTGGTTAGAGGATAAAGCAAGAAGGGGGTTGATCACTAAAGATCCGTTACTGAATAGCTTGTTCAGGCAAACATATGAGCAGCGGTTTAGCCTTACTGCGAGCCTGGAACCTGTTCGTGATTTTGCCATCGATCTGAATTTGGACAAAACATTTAGTAGAACTTATTCTTCACTCTTCAAGGATACAACAGGCTCGGGTACATTTGCCAACCTTAATCCTTATGCAGGTGGCGGATTTAGTATCAGTTACATTTCTTTCCAGACCTTGTTCGGGAAATTTGACCCCAATAATGTTAGTGAAACATTTAAACAGTTTGAAGCCAATCGCCTGGTACTTTCCCAGCGGCTTGGTGCCAAAAACCCATATAGCCAGGTCGTTGGTCCGGATGGATATTATGAAGGCTATGGACGTTATGCACAAGATGTATTAATTCCCTCATTCATTGCAGCGTACACGAAAAAAGATCCAAATTCGGTGAGCCTGTTGAAAACAGGAAGTGGTGACTACGTTAAAGCAAATCCATTCTCCGGGTACCTTCCTAAGCCGAACTGGCGGGTTACGTTCAATGGCTTGACGAAGAACAAGAAGATGGCCAAAATCTTTACGAATTTTTCGGTTACCCATGCTTACAACAGTACATTAAGCATGAACAGTTTTAACTCAGCGTTACTGTTTGAAGATACTTTACTGCTGGGATACCCTTCATTTATAGATACCATTTCCGGTAATTATATTCCGTATTTTTTGGTTCCGAATATTACCATTAATGAACAATTCGGTCCGTTGTTTGGGTTAGATTTCTCTATGGTGAACCAGGTCTCCGGCCGGTTCGAATACCGCAAGGGAAGAACACTCAGTCTTAGTCTCATAGACTATCAGCTGAGTGAGGTTCGAACATCGGAAATTACGGTGAGTGCGCGTTATCGCAAGCGGGATATGAAACTTCCTTTCCATTTGAAGATCGGCAAGGGTAAAAATGCAAAAAGTTCCAGTGATGTCACCTTTGCACTTGACTTTAGCATACGTGATGATATAAATTCAAACAGCAGGCTTGACCAGGCCAATTCATTTGCGACTGGCGGACAAAAAGTGATCACCCTGCGTCCAACCATAGACTATGTTTTAAGTAACCGGATTAACCTTCAGTTTTATTTTGACCAGCGACGCGTCACGCCTTATATCTCCAACTCAGCGCCATTGGTCAATACAAGGGCAGGTGTTCAGGTCCGGATCTCGCTCGCACAGTAAATAACAGGAACTACATACTGGGATACATTATATAGCCATGGAAAATTAACGCCATCCTCCTATACACGCAAAAAAAATGCTGCATCTTATTGCAGCATTTGCAGAACTTAAAAAATGGGTCGTTTGGGGTTTGGGTAAGTACTTGTATGATTTTATCAGTTCGATTTTTTCAATAGTAAAAAGTAACCGCAGAGATTTTTTTTCTGTTTGTTGTTGACCTGTACAGGTCTGATCATATGATACTCCGACATCTGTGGAACATAAGAATATGAAATGATATTGTCCTTGTGGTCTGCATAATTGCTTTTCCTCGAATAGACTTCTTTTTCATTGAAATCGTACATTTTCACTTCGTAGCTTTGTGAATGCACATCGCCGATAAAGACAACCTGGTAATTTGCACCCATCTTCATAGGAACAATAACCGGCAATTCACTTTCACTTTCCATAGCTACATTGGCTTCCTGGATGATCAGAAATCCGGTACGGAGAAAAATGTTCTTCAGGCTGTCGACCTGCTTATGAATCATAATATTATCACAGGGATTGTCCTGCGCATTTACCGTGCTTAAAGCAAGGATAAATAAGCTGCTGAAAATGGTTTTCATACGTTGTTTTTATGGGGTGGCCGGAAAAGCCTCCGTAGGTAACGTAGAAAACCCCGGGAAATTATTGGCGGTGGAAATAAAAGGAATTCGCCTGCGCGGTGCACGTCATTACTAAGTCGTTGATACACACATGATCAGGTAAACTGGTGCAATAATATACAACTGATGCAACGTCTTCAGCCACAAGCGGTTTGAAGCCTTTATAGATTGATTTTGCAGTTTCTTCGTCTCCTTTAAACCTTACCTTGGAAAATTCTGTCTCCGCAGCACCTGGGTGCAATGCGGTAACTTTAATGCCATGCCTTAGTAAGTCTATCCGCATGGACTGGGAAATGGCGTCAACGGCCGATTTAGAAGCACAGTAAACATTTCCCTTTTCATATACTTCCTTTGCAGCCGTGGAACCGATATTGATGATATGTCCATAATTTCGTTTAGTCATTAACGGTAGTAACGCCTTGGTCACATATAGAAGTCCCTTCACATTGGTATCAATCATGGTTTCCCAATCTTCTATATTGGCCTCGTCAAAATAATCACGGCCGAGTGCCAGTCCTGCATTATTGATCAGCACGTCAATTTCTTTCCAGTCATCTGGTAGTGAGCCAATGGCCTTATTAACCGCTTCTTTGTTTCTCACGTCAAAGCATAGGGTATATATAGCGACATTGAATTTCTGTTCAAGTTCCTGCTGAAGTTCATCAAGCCTTTCTTCCCGTCGTCCTGTAATAATACAATCGTGGCCATTCCTGGCGAAAATCTCTGCAATGGCTCTTCCAAATCCGGAGGTGGCCCCGGTGATGAATATTCTTTTTGTCATCTGGGCAAGTTTATGTTACCTGATAAGTGTTGATGTACCTTTTTTGAATATGACCTTTCCGGTAAAATCGGTTCCCTGAACATACCATACATAAGTTGATGTTCCCTGGTCTTTTCCGCCGATCTTTCCATCCCATCCTTTACCGGTGTCCTTTGTACTGAAGACAAGCTGCCCATACCGGTTATAGACCCTGAAGTAGTCGAAGGTTGTTATGCCAACAGGAATGGGTATCAGAAGGTCATTTCTCTTGTCGTTATTAGGGGTGAATGCCGTAGGTACAAAGATGTCCGGTGCGGTTTTGAACACCCTGATTTTAATGGTGTCTGAAGCAAAACAACCTTCGGGTGTTGTAACTCTTACGGTGTATTGAAAATCTTCTGTAAGGCCATTGGCAATCGGGTTGCGCACGTTGGGATTATTCAGATAGGTCGAAGGAGTCCACCTGAATCCTGTTCCACCTGATGCATTGAGTTGAAGGGGTTGTCCAACAACCACTGCCGTATCATTTCCTGCAAAAGCCGGTACTGGAGGAACTACCCTTATACGAACAGAATCAATTGTAGGCTTTGGGCATCCTTTGTTATCGGTTACGGCTACACGATAAACGGTAGTATTAACTGGTGAGGCGATTGGATTGGGAATGCGGTCGTTGTTTAGTCCGGCTGCAGGGCTCCATCTGTAGTCGATACCTCCGGAGGCAAATAGCTGAGCCTGATTTCCAAAGCAGACTGCCGTATCGTTGCTGGTAGTGACTACGGGGTAAGGAATAGTTATTATGTTTATGTTATCTGTTGCCTGGCATTTTCCAATATTCGCGGTTACGGTGTACGTTGTATTGCCGGTTGGTTTAGCAACTGGATTTTTAACATTGCTGTTATTCAGGGATATGGCTGGTGTCCAACGATAACTCAGTGCGTCACTGAATGGTGTAAACCGTACTGTGTCTGTAAGGCATATCGTGGTATCCGGCCCGGCATTGAGGGTAACAAAAGTCTTCACGTTTACAAACACTGAGTCGGTATTGATGCAACCAGGAGCAGAATTCAGCGTAACGTAGTATTTCGTGGGCACATCCGGACTTACTAATGGATTAGGAATGTTAGGGTTACTGATCATATAATTGGGAGACCAGCTAAAAGTTCCTGCACCAATGGCGTTTAGCTGAAGTGTATCGATGGAACAGATCAGCGTATCATTGGTTACCAGCAGTGAAGGTTTGTTGAGTACATTGGCCACTTTATCGAGCGTATCGACGCAGCCTTTGCTGTTACCTACAATGAGTTGCACCTGGTATGTTCCAATATTTGGATAAGCATAGGTAGGATTTTGCAGTCGCGATGTGTCGGGATTAATCTGTGGATTTCCAAAAGACCATTTCCAGTAATTGACAACACCGTAGTTTGTTGTTGTGAGATCAGCAAACTGGAGCGGTACATTTTTACATCCGTCGGCTACAAAATAATCAGGAAAAAATCCGGGAAAAACTTTGGCCATCGTATATGCAGTATCAGAACAATCGAGGCCTTTGTTGGTGATCAGCATAACCCTGTATATACCCGTATCTGGAAAGGTAAACGTTGGCCTGTCAAGAACGGAGGTGTCTCCAGGTCCGGCAAGGCCGAAATCCCAGAAATAAGTTTTGATCAGCGGACTGATATTCCTGTTTTGAAAGGTTAGCGTGAACCCGTCGCAGGTAACATATTCGGGCTGAAGATCAGCACCTGCAATAGAACAAGGTGCAACCTTAATATGAAGATCTTTTCTGTGACGGTTAATGAGGATGCCATTACGACGCTCAGTAACAGAAACGGTGATACAATAGATGCCAGCGGCAGGCGCCACACCACTTACTAATCCTGTTTGAGAATTAATGGTCACATTCGGCCCCATGGGCTGAAATGGATTAAACGGGAAATTATATGGAAGGGGATTGTACGGCGGAGGAGCAGCAGCACCCGGCTGTGCATTATTCTGATTGGGATAATCAAACGCTTCAGCAAACTCGTACTCCAGATCGTCATTTTCAATATCGGATGCACTAAAGTTGTACTGGAAAAAATTGTTTTCGCAAATCAGTACGGTATCGCTGGTATTGAATTTTGGGCTACTGTTCCTTGGTGCAGATGCAACAGCCAGATTCCCGGGAATTTTTGCGGTATAGGTGGCCCCGGTATTTATTGAATTTACAATATTCGTGATACCACCAATTCTACAACAGCGTTGGTAAGCTATATCATATCCGTTTACCGAAGGTGGAAGCTCAACTTCCTGTATATAGTAGCCTATTTCATAACAAATTTGAGGCGCATTATCTATACATGGTCCGGGTGTGGTAAGGCTTGCTACTTCTGTGCGGTTAAGGGGAACCGGTGTATTCATAAGGGCAGATTGTGAACCGTCAGGATAAATAGTGATTGCTGCAAATCCATCTAAAGGTGCAGACCCTGCAGGCGCAAAACAATCGCGATAAAGCCTCATGGTGATACGATACCTAAGGTTACTGCCGGTTCCGGGCCCGAGATATTCGTAGCTGAGTTCCCCTCCGGCAATATGCCTTGCCTCAGCAGCCTGTGAAAGCACCATGAAAGCGAGGAGGATGGATACGATTTTATTCACTCAGTTTTCATTTAGGCGCCAGAGATATGCTTTAATCGCTGCCGTCGTTTTCATGGTCTCTTCGCGCATGCCCATATGTGCAGAATTTTCCAACAGGGTAACGTGGCTTTCTTCTGGTAGGTGAGATTGAGCCAGGCTATCGGATAAATTTACAGTTTTATCTTCAGCGCCGATAATAAAAAGCACAGGTTTTTGGGCTTCAGACAAGATGTGTGTACGGTCGGGCCTGACCATCATGGCCTTATAATAACTGTTCAGAGATTCATCACTAATTTCTTTCATTGATTCAACATGCCTGGAGATTTCTTCCCCATGAAGTTGTTTAAATTGGTCGCCGTATAAACCGGGGATCATCTGTTCCAGGAATTTTACAGCCCCATGTTCGTTAATAAAATCTATCCCTTTATTGCGTGATGCAATCTTTTCTTTATTATCAGCATAAGCTGATGAATGAATCAATCCAAAACCCTGAAGCATATCCGGGTATGCTTCTGCAAATGCCAACGTAATATATCCGCCCATGCTATGACCCAATAACGTAAACGTACTCAGGTGTTCATTTAGTGCTATTTCTTTGATCACATGAGCAAATTTTTCAATGGTCCATTCGCTTTCCGCAGCTAATGCCGATGCAGACAAACCTGTGCCCGGAAGATCAGGAACATAAATTCTGTTGCTCTCCTGCAATGTTGCAACCTGCTGTTCCCAGATATTGCCATCTTCACCAAAGCCATGTAATAAAATAAGTGGATGGCCTGTTCCGCAAACACGATAAGCTACTTGTTGATGGCGGTATGAGAGATATCTGTTTTCCATAATTGAATCGATAACTTAATTTGATGATCATGCAGGTTTACCGATTTTCCAACTGCGCCATATGACCAGCACCAATATTGGAATAATGGAAAGGTTCAGTTGTTGCGGAAGAACTGCCCAACCTGCCAGAACTAATAAAGTAACGATAGAATAAGCCAGAAAATAGTTGGGTATTGGTCTTTTTCGGAAAATTAACATTACTGCTGCGACTACATGCGTAGGCCAGGCCCAAATCACATTATAATTGCTTCCACAGTCACGGTGATCTGTGCCAAACCACATAAAAAGCATCAAACAGCCTGTAAGTCCAACGGCAAGAAACAATAAGATGTCAAAATAATGGAGCATGTCCTGAAACAATTTTTGCCTGCTAAATCCCATGAGTATCATGGCTATGGCCAACAGGGAGAAAATGATGGAAGGCGTCATCCATAAATTATCGCTGGAATCGTTATCGGCTTTTACCACAGGCATAAGTTTTACCTTGACGATGGAACCTTTTTTTGATGAATGGGTAAGGTCGACAGCTCTTTCCAAAAATTCAGGAAGAAACATAGCCTCGCGGTTGGTCATCTTTCTGTCGATCCTGCTGCCCAGTAATAGATCGATTCCCAGTTTGCTCCAGTATGCCTTTCCATTATCCAGGTAAAAATGAATAGCGTCGCGAAAGCTCATTCCTTTGGCATCAGGAATGTCATCTGTTTTAGAATCGCCATCATCATTGTTCTCAATAATGTCCCGCAACCTCGTGGTGCAATTGTCAAGCAGGAAATCGTATTTATAAAACCGGTTATCGGCCTGCAGGTTAGTAAATAAAAACTGCTGGAGTTTTTGCAGTTGTCCACAATCTAAATTCAACACCTGTTCATCGATCCCGCGACTGTCCATCTGATAGCTATAAATGAAATCGCCAAAGTTTTCCTGCGACAAATAATACAGCAACTTTCCCCTGATGAACTTGGAATAAAAAGCGGGATCATTGAAATCAAAGGTTCCGTAGTTATACACAATGTCGGTCCCCACTTTGCTATCCACCACCCGCATGGCGCTATGTCCGAATATCGAATACAATTCTGAACCTGGTGTACAGGTGAGCAGGCTTACACGAAGGTGACAGCTGTCCTGGGAAAATGAATTACCTGCCAGGATGAAAGCCAGGAATACAGAAAGTATTTTTTTCATTTTTACCGGCTGTAATTGGGCGACTCTTTCGTGATCTCAACGTCGTGCGCATGGGATTCTTTCATGCCCGCATTAGTGATCTTGATAAATTGTGCAGCCTGCAGTTCATTTATGCCAGTCGCACCACAATAGCCCATGCCCGCCCTTAATCCGCCTATAAACTGTGCGATCACTTCACTCAGGTAACCTTTATAGGCAACCCTTCCTTCAATACCTTCAGGTACAAGTTTTTTGATATCATCCTCCACGTCCTGGAAATACCTGTCGCCGCTGCCTTTCTGCATGGCGCCGATGGAACCCATTCCACGATATTGCTTGAATTTTCTTCCTTCATAAATAATGGTTTCACCCGGACTTTCCTCCACGCCTGCAAATACAGAACCCATCATCACCGTCCCGGCGCCAGCCGCAAGAGCTTTAACCACATCCCCCG
>JANMMA010000001.1:0-7551 GCA_031372815.1 Sphingobacteriales bacterium | reverse complement strand
CGCCTTTTATACATTGATCCACAAACCGACTTAGCTCATCGTCAGCCTTAGATAGATAGGTAGAAAATCCAAAATGCCCACTCGTCATTGATAGGTTCAGATCATCCATGACCTTCTTTAATTCCGAAGACTTATATCCATAAAATCCTATTTTATCACTATCAAATCCATAGGCTTCAAAATCCTCGTAACCCAAAGCCTTCGCAGCTTTCAAACTGCCAATCGCATCTTTTGCCATATCCCCCCGAATACTGAAAAGTTGCAGTCCCATCTTATATTTCGGTTTCCCGGGCATTGAAAAACCTTGCATTGGTAACAATGCAGTAGCTGATATCATTCCAACTCCCTCAATAAATTTCCTGCGTTTCATTTTTGCTAATTTAAATTGACCATCATTGAATTAATTCTCAAGCCGGCTACGAACTTCATCGACTATAAATTTTACTGCACTTGGAGGAAAAGGCGAAACGCTACTGACATTAATTTCGCACAATGTATACTTTCTCTCAATACCAATATTGTTGGGTCCATTGATAAAAAAGTCAGCATCCCAAATAACAGGGAGCATGTTTTGCGCTATTTGTAATATCTCTTGAAGTTTGGGAACCCAGTCATTCTCCATAATTTTCTTCAGTTCGTTGAACAAACCGCAGTTTTCGGTAAAGTAATATCGCCTGCTGGGAGGAAAATATGCCCCGGTAGTATTGTTATTTAACTCATAGAGTGCATTAATTTCCTGGTACCCAAAACCTACAACTTTAGATCCTGAAAGATAACACCGCACCATACCGTTAGTAGTATTATTATTCCATTCCTGGTCAATGAGAATTCCACCATTGATCTCACATTCGTTGCCACAATGCAGATCAGTTGAACCAGACTGCATAACCCTTCCTCCTTAGATCAAAGGCAAGTTTTTCTTCCATAATTAATGCTTCCCCCCTGGACATCGCTTTTAGATTGATATGGTCGTATAAACTCGGACGTAAATATGATCCGTATTTCTGAACAATATTGGCAGATAACTTATGCCCCTTGCCGTTTACGTATCCGGTTTTATGTTGCTTGAATCGTTCTGCAGGAGTTTTGCTTGTCATGCCCACATAAAGACACTGAAGTACTCCATTGAACTGTGGATTGGCTGTCCGAAATTTTATATTTTCTGTAAAGACTCGTTTTGATAACTCTATAACATAAACCTGGTATCGCATTCTTCAGACATTTACCTGGCTTAAGCTAAGCCATGAAATAATAGGTAATAATTATTTGCCAACGCAATTTAATATTTCCAAATCGGGATGCTGATAAAACTGTCACTATACCATTTAATTTGCAAGGGTTCACCGGCATCTGAAATGGTTTCGTCACTTACATCTTTTCCTGAACCATAATTTATTATTTCGAATGGATGTTTATTGATGTTCAGCAAAATAACCAGTTTGCTTCCTTTTTCAACTCTTTTACAGACTAAACGAGTAATAGAAATGGGGATGTATTCTTTTTGGCCTGGTACTAATAATTGTCTCCTGTTATTGTCTTTTGCATAACTGGCCCGTCCCACATATCTTGTCAAAAAGAAATACTTTCCGTCGGCACGCAACTCATATAGTCCCATGGAAATATCAATATCCTTCTTATTAATGGTTACTGCGAGGCTTCCGGTAAATGTACCGGTAATGTCAAATTCTTTATCAAATGGCATTGTAGTATAAACTATTCCATTACTTACATCAAGGGTGTCAAAAATTAATTCCGGCGTATAAAAATTATGCTGATTTTCCCGGTCCTTAAAATCAACCGACTGCCCCAGGAAGAATTGTTTTGTTGGCTTTATAACGTCCAGCAAATTATTGTTGAAGTAGAACGTCAAGGTCGCATTAGTCATACTTTCCAATGAAGCTGCATGTTTCCATTCATTGGTGCCCATCAGTTCGTAGTTAATTTTGTCTTTGAGTAGTGCCGGTTTCTCCCTCCCTTTCAAAATATAATCCAGCCACTGGAAGGCTAATTCGCTCATACTGATATTCGCTACTGAGTCTATTTTATATCCCATTAAATTTTCTGAGGCTATTCGCTGACCGCCCCAATGGTCATACGGACCAATAGCAACATAATGGTTTGCCTTCCTGTTATACTTGTTATGCAATATGAAGTATTGTAATGCACTTATCTGTGCCCCGTCGTAATATCCTGTTGTAGTAAGTACAGGAATATTGAGTCCGGCATAATCAGCCTTTGTGGGCGCCATTGATTTCCAATAATCATCATAAGACGGATGCCTGAGCCATAGTTGAAAGATTGGATTTGGCTGCCCTGCAAGACTGTCTAAACTCCGGAATGAGGTTCCTTTCTCAAACCAATCAAAAGGAAGATTTCTGCTTAATGGCTGGAATTTATAAATATTGTCATGTGCCCAGCTCAAGATATTACCCGTGGGTACATTATTCTCCATCGGCACATCAAACCCTGGCATTACTGCTACTTGTGGTACTATCGTTTTTAATGCAGGATGTAACTTTTTTATAGCTGCCCATTGGGAAAATCCTGTATAACTTCCTCCATACATCCCAACTTTTCCATTGCACCATGATTGCTTGCTGATCCAATCTATGACATCATAAATATCTGTTCCCTCATGCTCATATGGTGCATACTCTTTCAGGTGGGTCCTGATCCCGCGTGCATAGGTCACAACGCCTACATAATCCCTGTCGGCAGACCTTTTTCCAAGAATAGCATCACCCGGTCCCTGGTAATATGTTGTATAAAATAGAATTACAGGTAAAGGTGTTGTATTTGATTTTTTACGAACGATTATTGCCAAAAGTGAAGCTCCGCTTTTTGTTGGAATCAATACGCTGTCCTGGATAGTATAGATAGAATCTGCGGAATTTGCCTGCTGGCCAAAAGAAAATGTCCAACTCGTCAGTATGATAAACAGGGTGCTGAAAACATATTGCATTATGCCTGGCGTTTTGACGTGATGACAATTTTACGACACCGGTATTTCGATGGTAAACACACTTCCCTTACCCGGAGTACTTTCAACTTTTATTTTTCCGTTGTGTGCTTCTGTCATAGTCTTTACATAAGAAAGTCCGAGACCAAATCCTTTTACATTATGCACATTACCCGTATGTGCGCGGTAGAATTTCTCGAATATCCTGGTAAGTGTTTCTTTATTCATTCCAATGCCATTATCCTCAATCCTTATCCTTACAAACTTCCCGACATTCTGTGTCGTGATTTTAATCACGGGCGGCGTATCAGACTTTGCATATTTAATACCATTATCAAGCAGGTTGCTAAGCATATTTGTAAAATGCACTTCATCCCCTTCTACACAATCGTCGGTTGCATCAAATTCCAACTCAACCCTTCCCATTTTTTCATCGAGCTGAAGTTTGAAATTTTCTGCAATGCTGTGCAATACGTTGTGCACTTGCAAAGGCCTGAGGTTAAGTTCAACCGCCTGTTTATCCAGTAATGCAGCCTGGAGGATGGTTTCCACCTGCTTGTTCATCCGCTTATTTTCTTCTTTGATGATGCCACTGAAGTATTCCAGTTTCACGTGATCATTCATCACCTTTGGATTCTTAATAGCATCAACCGCAAGTGAAATGGTGGCCAGCGGGGTCTTCAGTTCGTGGGTCATGTTGTTGATAAAATCGGATTTTATCTCGCTTAATTTCTTCTGCCTAAGCAGGGTACGAAGTGTGAGATAAAAAGCTGCGAGTATGATAAGCGTAAACAGAATAGCCCCGATGATCATCCAACCCAGAGAATCAAAAATGAACTCCTTGAAATCTGTGATCACCACGATGAGGGTCTCATCTGGCGATAAACTCTCTGTCTCGCTCCCCGCCAGGGCATTTATCGGCGAGTAAAATATCCAGTTATTGGTAGAGTCCTCCAGTGCCCTTTCATAACTTTTTTCAAACTGCGCAGATTGCATTTCATACCCAAAATTATTTCCTGTGCCTACGATGGCAAATTCAAACTGTGTATTTTTTAACCCATGACGTTCGAAACCCTTGCGTAATTTTTCCTGCATATTGAAGGCCGTATAACGCTGGGCGATAGTGGGGGCGCGGAATAAATTCAACAATTGATCCTTCGGCCATTCAGAAATCATCTTGGGAGAAACAATGGAGGGAAATTTGCTTTTCTCTTCTTGTAATTCAAGCACAAGGTCAGCAATGGAGATGTCAAGGTTGTCGCGCATCTGATCTTTTTTGATCAGTAGCGTATTTTTGATCCAGGAAACTTGCAGAATAATAATTCCGATGAGGGAGAGCGTTATCAGAATAGTAATGATGGTAAAAATTTTCTTCATCGGCGATCAAAAATATATGTTAGGCCCCGCCCCTTAAAGGACGGTGGATGGTTTAACGAAGATTTATGACCAGTTTTTTACAGGCCATCTTGCAAATTAACGTCAATTTTATGGTACCTATGATATAGTCCACTTTGTGAATTCAACAGCAAAATCTTATTTTACATATCATGGAAGTTCCAACACCAGGTACTTTACTCATCGCAGAACCTTTTTTGAAGGATCCTAATTTCATGCGGACCGTAATCCTCTTATGTGAACACCAGGATGAAGGCAGTTTCGGATTTGTACTCAACAGGCCTTTGGAATCAACACTTGATGAACTGGTGCCTGACCTTGATGACCTTCATCTGCCAGTACAATATGGAGGTCCCGTTCAAACCGACACGTTGCATTTCCTGCATCAGTATCCTGAAGAAATACCGGGAAGTTTTAAAGTGACCGATGAAGTATATTGGGGTGGTGATTTTAACCTGGCTATCGAACAGATCCGAAAAGGCCAACTCGATACACAAAAGATCAGATTTTTCCTGGGTTACTCAGGCTGGACCGGCGGACAATTAGACGACGAATTAAAAGGAAAAAGTTGGCTCACCACGAATGCCCCTGGCCGTATCATCTTTCATCGAAACATTAAAGAAATCTGGAAAGAATCCCTTCGCCACCTTGGCGGTGACTATGAGATCATGATCAATTTTCCTACCGATCCCCAGTTGAATTGAACACCGCTATGTAGTGATAAACACAGCGACGCCGGGATAGACGCTGCTACGCGGACACAAACGCAGTGATGCGGAGACAAACGCATTGATACGAAGATAAACGCTGCTACGCTGAGACAAACGCAGTGATGCGGAGACAAACGCAGCAACGCTGAAAAATACATAAGTCGCAGGCATTTATTTAGCAATAGTGATCTTACGCGAGATAAAAAATATAGTGATAGCCATCAGCAGAACCAAAAGCAATGCAATACGCAAACCTGTCTGATGAGCGATAAAGCCGATGATGGGCGGACCAATTAAAAATCCAGTAAACCCAATAGTACTTACGGCAGCAAGTGCCACACTTGCTTTCATCGTTTTGCTTCTTCCTGCCAGCATATACGCGATTGGAATAACCGTACTTACACCAAAACCCACAAACGAAAAACCAACTATAGTAAACAGTTGGCTGTGCATTCCAAGAGCCAATACCAATCCAGCGGAAATGAGCAGACTATCGAGCATCAACACTTTTTTGTAGTTCATCCACATCAATAATTTGTCACCACTGAATCGTCCAATGGTCATGGCAAAAATATAGGCTGTAAAACCCGTAGTGCTCACGCGCGCTGTGTCTTTAACCACTTCCTGGTAATACAGCGAACTCCAGTCGGCCATCGCTCCTTCACATAATGCACAACAAAAACAAATCATGCCGATCAGCCAGAGGGCTTTATCGGGCATGGCAAATAATTTTTTATTATCCTCCTTTTTGTCATCAGCAGGAATAAGAAGACCGAATAATAAAATGGAAATGAAGGTGATTGGAATCATGATCCATAAAAAATGGGCGGAAGTGGAGAGCCGCTGCTGCAACGTGAACCCTGTAACCAGCGCACCCGTCAGGGCACCAAGGCTCCACATGCCGTGGAAGGATGATAGGATGGGTTTATTCATTCGATGCTGTACATCAAGTCCCTGTGTGTTTATGGCAATATTCATAATGTCGCCCATGAAACCAAAAAAGAACAAGGCTGCAGATAACAGTATCACCGTTCCCGCCTTTGCAATAAGAAATAACATAAACGCATAGGCGATGGATGACAGAACGGAGATATGTCGGCTGCCGAAATGATCCACAGCCCAACCGGCAATGGGAAGTGCAATAAAGGAGCCTAATGGAAGCATCATGAGCACGGTGCCCAATTGAGCTTCGTTAAGGTCGAAGGCTTCTTTGATCGCAGGAATCCGTGAAGCCCAACTGGAGAACGTTAGTCCGCAGAAAAAGAATAAAATGGCCACCGCATACCTGCTGAATGTTATGTTTCCCTTCATAAAGAGCGACAAAGGTAAAGGGGGCCTTATAAAAATCTCAACAATAGTTCAAAAAATGACTTAATTATCTTATTTTGATTTTATGAAATCAACTGCTTGTGTTCTCCTGATCATGCTATGCCTCGTACAATGCAAAAAATCTGAAAACAACCCCGCACCATCTACGCCAGTGCTGTCTTCGGCATTGCTAAGCCAGGCAGAAGGAAACGGTGGGACATCCAATTTTGATTTTGTGTTCAAATTAAGTGCTGCGGCCAAAACCAATGTAACGGTGACGGTAAAATCAGAAAATGGTTTTGCCAAAGCAGGCCAGGATTTTACGGCAGTAGATCAGCAACTGGTATTTGCCCCCGGTGAAACAGAAAAGCGGTTAGCCGTGCAGGTGGTGGCTGATGATGTGCGTGAAGGTGCTGACGATTTTACACTAGTATTGACGAATGCAGTGGGATGTACATTGTTTAGCAACAGGTACAAGGGAATCATAGTGAATGACGATACAAAAGTGGTGGTGGGAGATGCTGGTTTCAGCACACCGGCTACTTATCCTAATTTGACACTAACATGGGCGGATGAATTTAATGCTGCAGGAATCAATCAGGCCGACTGGAATTTCGAGACGGGCGATGGCTGTCCAAATTGTGGCTGGGGAAATAACGAACTGGAATTTTATACCAATGGAGACAATCTTTCTTTACAGTCCGGCAAACTAATCATAGAAGCCCGCGACCAGGCACTGGGTGGAAAGAATTTCACTTCGTCAAGGATCACTACGAGGAATAAGAAGTTTTTCAAGTTTGGACGTATCGATATCAGGGCCAGGGTGCCCGAAGGACAGGGCATCTGGCCAGCCTTATGGATGATGCCGCAGGAAGAGAAGTTTGGTGGATGGCCCAAAAGTGGCGAAATAGATATCATGGAATTGCTCGGTCATGAGCCCGCAAAATTATATTCAACTGTGCACTTCGGTCCCGGTCCGGGCAGCACTAATATCAGCAGAAACACGATTTCACCTGCAGCGTTGAGTAACGAGTTCCATGTATATAGCCTGGTATGGGAGCAGGATAAACTTCAATTTCTGCTCGACAATGTAGTATTCAGCACTGTCAATAAAGCCGACCTTGGCGGAAACAATTACCCATTTAACGAAAGCTTCTATTTCATTTTCAACCTGGCAGT
>JANMMA010000473.1:0-5633 GCA_031372815.1 Sphingobacteriales bacterium | reverse complement strand
TGAGCTTAAGGAGGAAGGCTTTACCACTGCCAGGGCATATGAGAACGCGTCTATTTTGTTCAGCGATATCAAGGGCTTTACACATGTAGCGGAAAACATGACTGCAAAGGAACTTGTAAAAGAAATCGACACATATTTCAGTGCATTTGACCGTATCATGTTCAAATATGGGCTGGAAAAAATAAAGACCATAGGAGATGCCTACATTGCTGCAGGAGGTTTGCCCCAGGGTAATTCCGCAGATGCAAACAAGGTAGTGGAGGCAGCCATGGAAATGCAACAGGTAGTGGAAAAATTTGGCAGGGAAAGAGCAGCCATAGGAAATCCGTATTTTGAATTGAGGATTGGTATTCATACCGGGCCTGTAGTCGCCGGAGTTGTAGGGATAAAAAAATTCCAGTACGACATTTGGGGAGATACCGTTAACATGGCAGCAAGAATGGAACAATCGGGCGTGCCGGGCAAAATTAATGTTTCTCAGTTTACTTATGAATTAATCAAGAACGACTTTACCTGTACTCACCGTGGAAAAGTGGAAGCCAAGAATAAAGGAAACGTAGATATGTATTTTGTTGAATCACGTATTATGTAAATTATTTGGAAAACATATGATAAGAAAAAGATTCTTTTTCATACTTCTATTTGTATTGGTAAACTCCAAATTTGGTATAGCACAACAGCCCGGTTTACAATTTACCCTGTTAGAAAACCCAAACGGAAAAAGCCTGGGAAATATTAATGACATTACACAGGATAGATGGGGATATATGTGGTTCGCCGGCACCGGGGATAAATGCATTTACAGATATGATGGAAACAGAATGATCACATTCAGGCATGACAGTCTGAATAAGAATTCTCTGGGAATGACGAACATCGAAAAAATTTATGCGGATGACTCAGGAAAAATATGGATCGGCGGGGAGGGACTGGACCAGTATAACCCTGCAACCGGAATTTTTATACATTACCGGCACGATAAAAATGATACCTCAATTCTCGGCAAAGCAAGTTATGTCAGCAATAGCCTTATAGATGATGAGGTAATGGCAATATTAAAGGATCGTAAAGGAAGATTGTGGATAGGAACAAATAAAGGATTGGATCGCTTCGATGAGAAAACCGGAAAGTTTACTCACTACAGAAACGATCCAGGTAATCCGAAAAGCCTGAGTAATGATTGCGTGAATACTATTTATGAAGACCGCCAGGGAGATATCTGGGTGGGAACAGGCTGGAGATGGTTTGGTTACCATCGTGGTGAAGGCGGGCTCAACCGACTTAACTCAGATGGTTCCTTTACCCGTTACATGAACAATCCCAAAAATTCAAAGACCCTGATCAACAATAAGGTTACTGCAATCTTTGAAGACAGTCGGGGTGTATTCTGGATCGGAACAATGGGTTTCGGACTTAATATAATGGACAGGGCAAAGGGAAGTTTTGAGCGGCTACCCTATTCAAAAAAAAATGGTGATACTTTACACGGCCTTCCCTATATGCCGGAAATTGTAAATAATCCGGTTACATTTATCAGAGGGGATTCAACCGGATCGATTTGGATTGGAACAAGGGGTTACGGTATCAACCGATATGACACTTCAACAAAAACATTTATTCATTTTCAATCAGGCAATGGGATTCCCGACGCCACAGCATGGTGTGCCTATGTATCTCGTGAAGGAGTGTTATGGACAGGGACACAGGATAATGTCAACTTATACTATACAGACCCGTCCGTTAAGCAGATCAGCAATATTTCTATTGGACCTATGGGAAATCCTTCCAGTTGCTTTATAGATGAAGGGAATGGAAACTACTGGGTGGGATCTGATGGTGCGGGATTGTTACATTTTAATAAGGAGAATAAACTTCTTCATCGTTATACAACTGAAATCACTGAAATATTAAGAAATTCCAATCATACCATAAGTTCAATGTTGCAATACCACGAGGATTCTATTTTCTTAGGGATGATGGAAGGTGGTATTGTATTATTTAATACACGCACTAATCATTTTTCCAATCTGCGTTATGATAAAACCACGATAGATTCTCTTGCCAATCCTGTAAATTCTATTGTTAAGGATAAAGACGGATATATTTGGTTTACCAGGTGGAGCGGGCTTGTCCGCTACAATCCGAGGGATGGCTCCGTCAAATACTATCATCCGGATGCCAATGACACAACTACAATATCTTCAGATAGGGTAAGTAGTGTATTCCTCGACAGCCGTGGGGACCTTTGGGTTGGAACGTTTCGTGTTAGCGACGAAAAAGGCATCAGCTATACTGCCCTCAATCGTATGGATGGAAAAACCGGTCAATTCAGACACTACCTTAAAGGCAGTATAATAAAAAGTACCTATGAGGATTCTGAAGGAACAATCTGGACCATTAATTCCAATGGCCTTTCCAGGTTAAAAAAAGGGGAAGATATCTTTACGACTTTTATCAATAATCAGACATCGCTGGGTGATACCTATGTTCTTGGAATTGTTGAAGATGACAAAAAATATCTATGGATCAATACTTCCTCAGCCATATTAAGACTTAACCCTGAAAGAAATAAAATCTTCACCTACGGCAGTAAATTCGGCATAATGACCCATAGCGGCAGTGACGCTGTAAGGAAATTAAGCAATGGAAAGATACTTTTTGGTAATAACCAGGGATTTTATAGTTTCTATCCGGAAGAACTGAATATAAAAATACCTGATATCAATATAAATATCTCAAGCCTGTTTATTAATAACCTGCCCGTGCCTGTGGGTCGGAGCAACGCATTGACAAAGCCTTTAGAAGAAATCACTACATTAACGTTTAAATATAATCAGAATAACATCGGCTTTAATTTTGCTGCCGATGATTACAGGGAACCAGGGGCCATCAAATTTTTTACAAAGCTGGAAAATTATGATTCTGTATGGCGCGAAGCGAAGGGTGATAAAAGTGCTTTCTATTTTTATGTTCGCCCTGGCGACTATATATTTCGTGTAAAGGTGGTTAATGGGGACGGGACAGAAAAAGAAAAAGCGATTACTATCCGGATTAACCCTCCCTGGTGGCTTACCTGGTGGGCGTTTTTTGTCTACGGACTATTGGTTCTTTCAGCTATTTCAATATTTTACCGGTTTCAGAAGCAACGTATCATTCAAAAAGAAAAACAAAAAGCACAGCAGTTTGAACTGGAACAGGCCAAAGAAATTGAAAGAGCTTATCATGAATTAAAATCTACCCAAGCCCTTCTCATACAATCAGAAAAAATGGCCTCGCTGGGAGAACTCACCGCAGGCATTGCACACGAAATTCAAAATCCGCTCAACTTTGTAAATAATTTCTCTGATGTCAACCAGGAACTAGTCGATGAGCTAAATGAGGAAAATGAAAAAGGTAATATAATCGAGGTTAGAAATATTGCTGAAAATATTAAGGATAATGAAGCCAAAATTAATTTTCACGGCAAGCGTGCTGATGCCATTGTAAAAAACATGCTTCAGCATTCAAGAACCAATACGGGGCAACTGGAACCGGTGGATATCAATGCACTCGCCGATGAATATCTCAGGCTCGCGTACCATGGATTGAGGGCAAAGGAAAAATCTTTTAATGCCTTACTAAAGACTGAGTTCGATCCTGCAATTGGAAAAGTGAATATTGTATCACAGGACATTGGAAGGCTTTTATTAAATCTTTACAGTAATGCATTTTACGCAGTAATGGAAAAACAAAAAACGTTGGGAGACGCCTATACACCAACAATTATTGTTTCGACAAAACTGGAGTTGTTGAATGGTTCCCGGAAAATGATGATAAAGGTCGGGGATAATGGAATGGGTATTCCACAAAAAGTCCTTGATAAAATCTTCCAGCCCTTTTTTACCACCAAGCCCACGGGGCAGGGAACCGGGCTCGGACTTTCCTTAAGTTACGATATTGTAAAAGCACATCATGGTGAAATAAAAGTGGATACCAGGGAAGGTGAGTACACCAGTTTTATTATTCAGCTGCCATTAACTTAGTATATCCCCTCACTAAATAAAAACATTGATAATTTTCCCATTTTATCATTGAGATACTGGAATAATTTCTTAGCTTCTCCCAGTCAAATAATTGCCTAAACCAAAGCTATTCATCATGAAGCACCTTAAACTGCTCTCCGGAGCATTGTTGTTTGCATTTCTCTTTTTTGCAGGCTGCAAAAAAGATAATTCCGCAGACTCATCCCAATCCCTTAATACCTTAAAAAATTCCGCCAAATTCTCCGCAAAACCTTCCCCGGCATTATTAAAAAAACTTGACCAGATGCTGGCGGCTATGCCAGCAGGTTATGAAACCAGGCTCCTCGAAAACAAAAGACGTTTTTTAAAACAACACCCGGAATATCGGGCCATTGCTGTTAATGCACTTACACCAACCCCATGCAATGCCTATACCCCACTCTTCCAGTGGCTTGATGGTCAACTTTCCGACTGGGACAATACTGTTTTCTATTACGCCATTGTCACCGGGATGCTGGATTTCCCAACATACGATGCATTACTATTTGAAAACAGTTCATCCAACCAGTACTTTGGGTCAGAAGGAGAACATACCCAACAGCTAATAAAAACAGATAAGGACCTCGACCGGTTCTGGAATATTCAATCTTCTGGTATCGTTGTGGTCGCTATGCATGGAAACATGTTACGTAATCGTGAAAAATTGATTCGAATAGATAAAATTCTTTACAATGACTCCCAGGAAGTAGCAGAATTTTGGGCTGACCTGATATTGGCACTGTTGGATGTATTTCCGCAATACAGGAATGGGAACCATCCTTTATTTTCGTTCAATGCATTTGCACAACCAATGACTGATTTCAGTCCATTTGCTGGAATAACTCCTGATAAGATAGTCATGGGTGATGGTATTATGGATGCTTATACGGGACTTGGTTTTGACGATGTGGCACCTCAGGCCATCATAGCTCATGAATTTGGTCACCATATTCAATTCCAGCTGGGTTTATTCACCGATGAATATTCAGCAGAAGCCACCCGCAGAACAGAATTGATGGCAGACGCCTATTCCGCCTATTATCTTTCCCATGCAAGAGGCGCAGCCATGCAGTGGAAAAGGGTAAGGCAGTTTCTTCAGGTCTTTTATAATATTGGTGATTGCGCTTTTACCGACCCAGGTCACCACGGCACACCTACGCAAAGAATGGCTGCTGCAGACTGGGCTTATACCCTTGCGAATGTTGCACAGAAACAGGGCCATATCCTTACCAGCCAGGAATTCACTGCCCTTTTTGAAGCACAATTGCCGATACTGGTCACCTATTAATGTTATGCATTTACAAAAGAATGAGAGAGCTAATGAAAATCATTTGCCCTTCTATTTTGGCTAAAACGAATAAAATGATTTGAAAATAGGCAGGCGACATCTATCAATGATCTTATTTTTTTCAAATTTGATTTGAATTGCTTACATTTTACGTATTAATTCCCTTAAACCATTTACATCATGCAAAAAATGAACCTGATGTCAAGTGCCCTGTTTGCACTTGCCATGTTATTTTTCTCCTCCTGTTCAAACGATAAACCTGCCGAAGCAACGGAAGTGAAAGAGGCATCGCCCTCGGAAGCTCC
>JANMMA010000442.1:0-2602 GCA_031372815.1 Sphingobacteriales bacterium | reverse complement strand
AGCGAACATTACTGCCTGTGCCATAGGTTTAAACATTTTTCCTTCAATACCAACCAAAGCAAGGATAGGCAGATAAACTATCAGAATTATGATTTGACCAAATACGGCAGAGTTCATCATTGTGGAAGCTGAACTTTGTACCTCGTTATTCATATCCTCCTGCGTAAGCAAAGGATTATTCTTCTTACGGTAATGTGCTATTCCATGCAGTACACTTTCAACAATAATCACAGCGCCATCTACAATTAATCCAAAATCTATTGCCCCTAAACTCATCAGGTTTCCGGATACGCCAAACAGGTTCATCATAGATATTGCAAAGAGCATTGCCAATGGAATAACCGAAGCCACTACTAACCCTGCACGCAAATTTCCAAGGAATAAAATCAAAATGAAAATAACAATTAAAGCACCTTCAATAAGGTTAGTCGCAACTGTACTAATGGCATTATCAACCAGTTTTTTCCGGTCAAGAAATGGCTCTACCTCCACCCCTTCGGGAAGCGTTTTTTTGATTTGCTCCATTTTAGCTTTTACACTCCTGATTACTTCAGAGGAATTAGCTCCTTTTAGCATCATGACAATACCCGTAACTATTTCACCTTGTCCATTCCTGGTTGCTGCACCATATCGCACACCGCTACCAAATTGTACCTGCGCTACATCGCGTATCAATACAGGTACGCCTTTATCTGTAGCCTTCACTACAATTTTTTCAATTTCATGTATATCTTTTACAAGCCCTTCACTTCGTATAAAGTAGGCATTCGGCTTCTTATCAATATATGCTCCGCCAGTGTTCTGATTATTTTTTTGCAAAGCATCAAAAATTTCGGAGATGTTCACATTCATACTATGCAACCTGTCAGGGTTTACTGCTATTTCATATTGTTTTACAAATCCGCCGAATCCACTTACTTCTGCCACACCGGGCGTACCTAATAATTGCCGTTTAATAATCCAGTCCTGTATGGTACGCAATTCCATTGCGTCATATTTTTTTTCGTACCCCGGTTTAGGGCGAATAACATATTGATAGATCTCCCCCAGCCCCGTAGTTACAGGAGCCATTTCAGGTGTTCCTACACCTTCAGGGATTTGTTTTGCAGCAAAACCTAACCGTTCGTTGATTTGTTGCCTTGCCCAGTAAATGTCAACATCTTCATTAAAAACAATGGTTACCAACGATAGGCCAAACCGGGAAAAGGAACGCACTTCCTTTATGCCGGGAATACTTGCCATTGTTTGTTCAACAGGAAATGTGATGAGCCGTTCTACTTCCTGGGCTGCATAAGACGGCGTAACAGTTATTACCATTACCTGGTTATCTGTTATATCAGGCACTGCATCAATAGGAAGTTTTGAAGCAGAATAAATTCCCCAAAAGATAAGAGCAATTGTAAAAAGACCAATAATCAACTTATTGTGTATGGAGAAATGAATGATTTTGTTGAGCATGTCTGTATAAATATTATTAATGTAGCAAGCGAGAGCTTTCAAAGGAACAAAAAACCAAGAATTGGGAAATTACTATCTGTTATAAAACAGAAAATAAAAGCCATTTAGCTAAATAATATTATACTGTAGGTGGCCCCCGATGAAACGAAGAAGAAAAATACTTTTCAGGGGGTGAAAAGACTTTGTAACAGCTAAAATGTGTTTTTGTATTGATTGAAAACGGCTGATAATTAACGATCAATGTGGGCACGTAAGTAAGCGGCAATTCAAAATTTTTAGCCTGCCCATTCACAGGAACAAAATTTTCATCTAACTGTGCAAAGGAAAATAAACGGTGTTGGTTGTCCTGCTTATTATTATCATCATCGTGAGGATGATGACCGGATGGCTGTTCATCTTGGTGATGCTGTAGTATGGCTACCGGAATTTCATCATGATGAATGTGCGGCAAAATGCTATGCCCTACCAACGTTATTATGGCAATCAGCAATACTACCTTTTGCATCAATTTTTTCATGAAAAGCAAAAATAAGGAAATAAACCCGCAATTAATCTTCCATAAATGACTACAAATAACTGATTAGAACCTCTTCCTGTTCTTTGAGTCGGTACCATTTATACAGTAATTTTCCTGATGGAAGTGGGGGGATTATGATTTTCTTTCACTCACCCAAGTAGAGATCTAAACCAACAACTCCAATAAATAAGTGAGTGACAAAAAGAAGCAAAATTAAATTATTGAAGCTGTCCAACAAAATCAAACCGGCCTTGTATTGCGTCATAAGCCTTTCCGGAGCATTTCAGCAAAGTCGTTTGGCAATGGGCTGTTCTCAACCGCTTTTGCTGCTTTTTCTACATCGTATTCAAACCTTATAAACTCAACCTCGATGGCCTCTTTACTTGTTATACTGCTATCTGAATTGATACTAAGCATTACATAACAGCCATTCGGATTGTTGTCTTTCGGCTTACCTACAGATCCGATATTGACAGCATGGCGGTAGTGAGTATTTTCGGTTGATTCGGTCGGCAGAATGCGGTGATAGGGTTTGTGTGTATGGCCAAAACACATAATATCAGCATTGGCTTGTTCCATGATTCGAAATAAACTCTTCTCATCCCTGTCTTCAAACAAATACTCATT
>JANMMA010000416.1:0-6567 GCA_031372815.1 Sphingobacteriales bacterium | reverse complement strand
GTAATTCCTGAACAAATGAAAAACTGGTGAGCTTTCTCTCAGTTTTATACAGCAGTGGATAGTATGATTTCGTTATGATAAAATATACCTTTCTGGGGAATTAAGTATCTTTTCAGGCAACGAATAGAAATATCATATCATGGTCACCCCTACCAAACTTCACGAAAAAACATATATTGAAAAAGCGCTTACCTTATTGCTTTTGCTTCTTCTGCTGTATTTATTGCATGCTGTCTTAGGTGTTTTCCTCGGTGTTTTTACCTATGCCATCATTCTAACGGTCTCTCTTTCAACCCCATTTGAAAAAATGGTTAGTAAGCTCGGCCACAAAAGAAGCCTTGCCGCATTTATTTATGCGGTGCTGGCAATTGTATTGATTGCTCTTCCATTTATTTACATGGTGAATGCACTTGGACAATATGTCCACCAGGGACAGGCTTTTATCGACAAAGTGAAAACTGATGGTGTTCCACCATTGCCAGAGTGGGTGAACAGATTACCAGCCGGACAAGATAAAATAAAAGCATTTTGGACCTCCTTTTCAAATGATCCAAAAGGCACACTGAGCTTATATGATGAACAGATCAGGAATTTCTCCAGTAAACTGATTGGAGGGGGACTGGGTATTGCCGGTGCTGGTTTTGAAATCATTATCGGCATCATAGTATCGGCGATCCTGTTAGTAAAAGGCATAAAGGCAATTGAACCGATCCTGGTTTTAGCCAGACGGGTGATCGGTGAAATCAACGGACCTGCACTTGTATATTCGGCAGGTAAAGCCATAAAGGGGGTATCCGTAGGCGTTATCGGAACTGCTTCCCTGGCAGGATTGGTTGCATGGATCGGATTTTCTCTGGAAGGACTAAGCATAGCCCCTGTCCTTGCAGCCATAATTTTCTTCCTGGTGATCATTCAGATAGGTCCATTACTTGTTGTATTGCCTATGGCCATCTGGCAGTTTAGTACTGGCGACAGCAAACTGGGCATTTTTACTGTTGTTTTTGGCATTGTACTTCTTGTCATTGATAATGTTGTTAAGCCTATCCTGATTGGCAAAAGCGGAAAATTACCTGTCATGGTACTCTTCCTGGGTGTCATAGGAGGGATGGCCGCATGGGGCTTTACCGGTATGTTTAAAGGGGCCATTATCATGGCCGTTTTTTACACCCTGATGCAATCCTGGACAGAAGGAAAAAATCCAACGGTGAATAATCCTGCTGAAGATTTACCAGTCACCATACTTGACGTAAGCTGATTGATTGCAGCTGTATGCATGTACTCTAACAATTTGATCTCCAAAAATATTTTCAATTTTTCTTAATTCGGATACGCTTAAATGTTACAGCGCTGGAATAATGGGGCAATAATGCTGGTTATGTAGGGCGTTTCTCAGAACTGTAGCAGGAACACACTGCCTTTACCCTCTTCCGACTGCACCTGGATATTTCCTTTGTGCAGCATCATAATTTGTTTGCACAGGCTGAGACCGATTCCACTGCCGGTTTTCTTGGTACTAAAAAATGGAATGAAAATATTATCCATCACTGCAGGGGTCATTCCAGTGCCATTGTCCGTTATGCTGATAACGGATTTTTTTGTAAGGTTGACGTATCCCGACAAAATTATCCTTGGATTATCGGCGTCTTTAACAGCCTCAATCGCATTCACCAGTAAATTGATAAGCACCTGCTCAATCAAATTAATGTCTATATCCAGCGTGAGATTCGGGTCTTTTAAAATGGCTTCGAGCTCTATATTTTTTTGCTCCAAAGTTGGCTGCATAAGTTGATGCAGATTTTCAAAAAGGTCTCTTACATAAACTCTCTTAAGGCTGGGCGAAGTGATCTTATTCAGGTTACGGTAGGTTTCTGCAAACTTCAATAAACCTTCACTCCTACGCTTAATAGTATTAATGCCAAGTTCAAGGTCTTCCACGGTAGACGGCTGCTCCTCAAAATGCTCCATGGCATTTTTCAAACGATTCTTAAGGGTATCTGCAAGGGATGAAATAGGTGCAACGGAATTCATGATTTCATGGGTCATTACACTCAATAATTTTTGCCAGGCTTTCGATTCATTTTCATCCAGCGCTTCGTTTACATTCTGAAATGCAATAAGTTTAAATATGTGCCCGTCGGTCTGGAATGCTGTTGCAGACAGCAGTGTCTTGACATTATTTTTATCCCGGTGTATGGTCACCACTTTATTGTCGCCCGGACGGAGGGCACTTACTTCCTGGAACAATAACTCGTCCCTTTTTTCCAGTGAATGCAGTGTTTTCAGGTAAGGGATACCCAGCATTTTCTTTAAAGACTCATTCATCCAGGCCACTTCGAATGAGGTAGTCTCATACGACAATATACCGGTGTCTACAAGCTCCAGAATTTTTTGCAGGTATTGGTATTGCGTTTCTCTTTCTTTGCTGATCACCTTGAATGTACTGTTGATCTCATTGAAACCTTTTCGCAATGGTTGCAGCTCCAACGGCGCATGCTTAACATCAAAGTAGCGGGAAAAATCGCGGTAATGTACAGACTCAACGAACTGATCAACTTCGTCCTGTGCCTTCTGAAGAAAGCGAAAGATATCCATTACCTGGTATACCAGTACAGGTAGCAAAACAGTGAGGAATATATATCTTTCCGTCACCACTAAAAAAGCCACCAGGGTTAATGTTATCAGTAAAAACGAAACCCTGCTTATCGTGCGCCATTGATAGTTTCTAAATGTCATATTTGCTCAACCTCCTGTATAAAGCAGTTCTCGTTAATCCCAGTTCCTTTGCTGCTTTGGTGATATTTCCACTATTCTTTTCGATGACCCTGAGTATCGTATTTTTTTCAATAGTGCTGAGCTTGAGTTCATCATCCGGGTCCATATCCTTGGCCGATGATTCAAGCGGGGAAAAAATCAGGTCTTGCGCATCCAGCATCTCCGTTTCCGCCATAATCAAAGCCCGTTCAATCGTGTACTGTAATTCCCTGACGTTGCCAGGATAGTGGTACACACGCAGTTTTTCCAGCGCTGCCTCACTAAATGAAACCGGAGGCTTGAGATATTTGGTTGCATAAATTCCGGCAAAATACCTGGCCAGTAAAATAATGTCTTCCTCCCTTTTTCGTAGAGGTGGAACCGTTATCTCTACTGTATTGATTCGGTAGATAAGGTCTTTGCGGAATCGACTTTCATTAGCCAGTTCCTGCAAGGGCAGGTTAGTGGCGCAGATCAACCTGATATTAATGGGAACAGGTTGGTTCGAACCAAGCCTGGTGACCTGCCTGTTTTGTAATACAGACAATAGCTTAGCCTGTTGGTGAAGGGAAATATTCCCTATCTCATCCAGGAATAATGTTCCCCCGTTTGCCGCTTCAAAGCGCCCCATCCTGTCTTCACGTGCATCGGTGAATGCTCCTTTTTTATGGCCGAATAGTTCACTTTCGAAAAGACTTTCGGTGAGAGCACCTACGTCCACTTTTACAAAAGGCTGGTTGTTACGCAGTGATTGTTGGTGAAGGGCAACTGCAATCAGGTCCTTACCCGTGCCGTTCTCGCCGAGTATAAGAATGTTGGCTTCTGTAGGCGCAATTTTATCGATCTTATAAAAGATGTTGCGCATTACCTCCGACTCCCCTATCAACCCCGAATGACCAGATACATCAGCAACATTAGAAGTACCAGTTTTACTCTGCTGCCTTTTTTTCAATGCTTCGCGGATGGTATTGATCAGCTTTTCGTTGTGCCATGGTTTCACAACAAAATCTACGGCTCCTTCTTTCAGTGATCGAATGGCCAGGTCAATATCTCCGTACGCAGTGATCATGATTACCGCGGCATCTGACCCGGATTCTTTCAATTTAGCCAACCAATAAAACCCTTCATTACCTGTGTTTAATGAGCTGGTAAAATTCATATCCAGTAGGATCACGTCGAAAGTCTGTTTGGCCAGATGATAGCGGATGTTCTCCGGGTTCTTTTCAGTCACCACCTCTTTCACCTCGGTCTTCAGTAATAATCTCACCGCCGTTAGTACGTCCGTGTCGTCATCAATTACCAGGATCACAGCATTCTTCAGGTTCATAAAAATAAATACTTAACCATGCAACATTGCAGTGCTGCAATTATACCATAAATAGGTGCTGCTATCAACAAAATTTTCATAAAACATAGTATTGTATCAAAAGCGAACAGTGGTTGTATCAGTAGCGGACAGGCACAGGCGAAAAAACTTATTAAGGAACTGATATCTAACGTTTTATGATTGTGGCATGGGTTTCACATCAGGGTAAGAAGAAAATACATAAATGTGGACAGAGTAATCGCAAAAAAGACATGGACAACAAAGAAAATACTGACGATCGTTGGTATCACTGCATTGGTGGGACTCATCCTGGGCAGTTATTATTTTACTTCCGGGAAAAGTCGCCTCAACGTTGATACAGAAAGGATCACCATCAGTGAAGTAAAAAATGGCGTATTTAAGGAGTTTACCGTAGTGAATGGAATTGTTATGCCGCTCACCACTATTTATCTCGATGCACAGGAAGGCGGAAGGGTGGAAGAAAAATATGTTGACGATGGCACACTGATGAAGAAAGGACAACCCATCCTCCGCTTATCCAATACTGATCTTGAACTGAGCCTTGTTAACCAGGAAACCTCCGTGTTTAACCTGCTGACCCAAATGCAAATCTCCAGAAATGCGGCACAGCAGAATACTGTAGGCAAGCTAAACCAGATGGCAGACGCAGACAACGCCTATAAGGAAGCTGAAAGGCTTTATAACCTTAATAAGAAATTATATGAACAAAAAGTGATCGGATCACAGGAGTTCAAGCAATCTGAAATCGCCTATGAGTACCAGATCAAAAGGCTTAAACTGCAGCAACAGATCCTGAAACAGGATAGTGTTTCTGTAAAACAGGAAGTGGACCAGGCCAAACAGTCGTTCGACAGAACGGCTAACGCACTCCAGGTGATGCGCAGGAAAGTTGGCGACCTTATTGTAAGGGCGCCTATCGATGGACAACTAACGTCGCTCGATGCAGAGATCGGCCAGAATAAAAATAAAGGTGAGCGGCTTGGACAGGTAGATGCCACCAACGGATTTAAAGTGAGGGTTGATATTGATGAACACTATATTTCAAGGATTTACACAGGGCTGATGGGGCAATTTACTTTCGCCGGAAAAGACTATTCACTCACCATCAAAAAAGTGTTTACCCAGGTAACCAATGGCAGGTTCCAGGTTGATATGGAATTTACCGATGCCGTTCCGCAGGGAATACGCAGAGGCCAGACCCTGCAAATCAGGCTTGCACTTAGTGACGAGAAGCAGGCCCTTCTTTTACCGCGGGGAGGATTCTATCAACAAACCGGCGGCAACTGGATATTTAAAGTGAGTGAAAATGGAAATACAGCATACAGAACGGATATACAATTAGGCGGGCAAAACCCGGATTACTATGAAGTACTCCAGGGACTGAAACCGGGCGACAAAGTGGTTACCTCCAGTTATGAGAACTATGGAACCATGCAGGAACTCGTATTGAAAAAATAACCGGGCAACTGTACCACTAAAGCAATTGTTATGAAAAAAAGAATCATCATTGCCCTGATCATAGCCTTCAGCATGGGCTCTTGGGTAAGTACACCGGACCAGGTACAGGAAAAAAACACCCGGTGTAAAAGTAAAACTGTACCGGCACCGTTAGCAAAAAAACCTTCCAAAAAAGTGGCTAAACTACTGTTCGAATCAGTCTTATATCATTTTATGTAAACAACATTTTTAATCATATACGCCAAAAATAATTTATGATCAAGATTAAAGACCTCGAGAAAATCTATCGCACAGACGAAGTTGAAACAGTGGCCCTCAACAAACTTTCCTTCGACGTCAAAGAAGGAGAATTTGTTGCGGTAATGGGACCTTCCGGCTGCGGAAAATCCACGTTACTGAATATACTTGGATTACTCGATGATCCGGATTCCGGAAGTTTCCTGTTCAACGGTATTGAAGTGGCACATTTCAATGAGCGTCAGCGGGCCGATCTGCGTAAGCACAACATCGGTTTTGTATTCCAGAGTTTTAACCTGATCGATGAACTTACCGTATTTGAAAATGTAGAACTACCACTGATTTATACCGGCGTTAAAACTGCAGAACGCAAAACCAAAGTAGAAGCTGTTCTTGACAAAATGCAGATTATGCATCGCCGTAACCACTATCCCCAACAACTTTCAGGTGGTCAGCAACAGCGTGTTGCCGTGGCGAGGGCCGTAGTGAATAATCCTAAACTCATTCTTGCAGATGAGCCTACTGGTAACCTGGATTCATCAAATGGTAATGAAGTGATGCAACTGCTCACCGACCTAAATGAACAGGGTACTACCATTATCATGGTAACACACTCTGAACATGATTCGAGATATAGCCACCGTATCATCCGTATGCTTGACGGACAAACTGTAATGGAAAACATTATGGCCTAACGGCAATGCGATATTGCGATGATGCGGTAATGCGATAATGAAATAAATATGTTTTTAAATTACTTTAAAATCGCCTTT
>JANMMA010000411.1:0-22151 GCA_031372815.1 Sphingobacteriales bacterium | reverse complement strand
CTGGTTTGTGAAAGCGGCCCTAATAAAGAGTATGGTTATTTGTCGACCAATAAACAGTACAAAAATTTTATCTTAACGGTTGACTTCAAACAGGAATCGAATGGTAACAGCGGGGTGTTTTTCAGATCGTCTATAACAGGTATAAAGATCAACGGATGGCAGGTTGAAGTAGCTCCAAAAAATCTGTTTACCGGCGGAATTTATGAATCCTATGGCAGGGAATGGTTGATCAAACCGAGGCCAGAAAATGAACAATGGCTGAGACCCGGTGAATGGAATACCATGAAGATCAAGGTTGACGGCGATGAAGTTACCACCTGGTTGAACGGACACCAGATGGTTTACCTGAAGGATGAAAAAATTGGTAAAGGCACAGGATTTATCGCCCTGCAGATACATTCGGGAGGTGACATTAAGGTCAGATGGAAAAAAATCCTCATGCAGGAACTCTAAAAAATATGGAGACATTTTGGTATTCACCTATTTCGCCTAAAAAAGTTTTGGCCAGGATCTTACTGGCCATTTTCATACTTGTTTTCCTGTCCGTTTTTTTCCAATCCCTTAAATACGTTTTCCATATTTCTTTTACGGCTTTGAACTTTATCATTTTTTTGTTCAACACGGACCAGGAAAGGAATATACCAACTTTTTTTACGGTGCTTTTGTTACTCTCCGCTTTCGTGCTGCTACGGTCGATAACGGTTCAGAAGTATGGTACCGGAGATAAATACCTATTGCACTGGCGGTTGTTAACCTTTCTTTTTTTTATGGTGGCTGCTGATGAATTTATGGCAACGCACGAAATGATCTCGGAAATTATTCGCGAGAAATACCATGTAGGAGGAATATTTTACTACGCCTGGGTAATACCTTTTTCAGTGTTGCTCTTCTTTCTGGCTATATTTTACTGGAGGTTTATATTCAATAGCTTGCCGACAAAAACGAGAAACCTAATGCTACTTGCTGCGGCTCTGTACGTAGGTGGTGCTATTGGTATGGAGATGGCCGGAAGTTATTTTTATATTCAGAACGGTGTTGAAAACATGACAAATGCCTTGTTGAGTTCCGCTGAGGAGGGTATGGAGATGACGGGAATTGCTATTTTTATTTACGCCCTGCTGCAATACAAACTGGCTCTTTAAACGCTTATCTCTTCTTCTCTATACTCTGCACGATCTTTCCATACAACCTCCCGAATTCGAGGTACATGTTATTTTCTTTGATCTTGCCGAGTAGGTCTATGACAGCTTTTGCCTTTAGGAAATTATATCCCGTTTTTTCTTCAACCTTGTTTCTTGGGAGGAAACTATCGTTTTCGTTGACTTCAAGCGGATTTTTCAACAGTATGATATCATCAGCCTTTGCCCTGATATTCCCTTCCAGGCTATGCACAAACATGTCATGTACCCCCTTCCTGTTCCTTGTGCGGATCAGTTGAGGAAATGCATAAAAACCTACAATATATGTTTTGCCATCGTTGTAGTTCTTGCTTTTGAAAAAAACAACGTGGATATGAGTGGTATTTTTAGGGTCAACACCGGAGTTACCAAAATGAGGAACATGGCCCAAATAATAATTTTCGTCTTCTGAAGGGAACAATTTGTGACCAAAATTGAGGCTGGTATCTGAGCGTTGATCTTTTTTAACCCACTCATACGGGGTATTTTCAATATCTGATTCTGTTGGAGCGTCTTGCCATTGGTTAGAGTTCCAATCAAGTGACACCAGAATACCGTAATTTTTCATCCCTTAAAAATTATTAAATAGTTCAAATTAATGCCGAAAGGTAGTGCTTTTACAGGGTATCTGCCCCGAAAATTGCCTTTTTGCGCGAAACTAGTGAGTTCGCATTTGATCCAGAGATAGCAAAAGGATGGCTATATATTCACAATAAGTACAGGTATTTTAAGCCTGTGTCTTACTCCTTCAATGGTCTGACCAAAAATATAATCACGTATCCCTTTATGCCGATGAGCACCCATAACCAGTAAACCCGAAGAGGTTTCCTGTACGACCTTAATAATGTCTTCAACCCGGTCCTTATAGCCCATGGCAAATTCCGCTTTGTATCCTTTTTCCAAAAGTTGTTCCGTATAGTTTCTCAGTCTGTCTTCATCCTTCCTCGACTCCTGGTCATCAACTTTGGCCCCTAAAAATTTGGCTGAAGCGCTTTCCACTACATGGATCAGTACATAGGATGCTTCCTTTTGGCCTTGTGAAATCGCATGTGCTATAAGTTTTTCGTCCGCTGCCGTGAAATCGAGGGCCACCGCAATCTTTGTCACCGGCATTACCTGGAGGTTACCTAACTGAACAGTGTCTCCATGGATAGTCACGGGTGCTTTTTTGAATCCCCACCGGAAAAGAGGAATCAGCATCATGGCCAAGAAGAGTAGTACCACCAATACACAGGCAATACCCACAAGGATCTTGACCATGATGTTTGCATCGCCCTGAAATAGCGGACTCAATTGCTCTACTACAAGATTTACATTGAGGTACACGAGGATAGTTGCAATAGTCCATGCAGCAACCCTGGTCCATGGACCTATGGCGAACTCACCCATAGACTGTTTATCACTGACCAAATAAATCAGGGGTATGACTGCAAACCCCAGTTGCAGGCTTAATACCACCTGGCTCAGAATAAGTAACGAATCGATCATCTGATCTCCAAAATAATATATTGTGAAGAACGCTGGTGTGACCGCGATAAGCCTTGTCATCAACCTTCTCAACCATGGGTTGATGCGCAGTTTCAGGTACCCTTCCATGACGATCTGGCCAGCCAGCGTTCCGGTAATCGTGCTGCTTTGTCCGGCTGCAATTAAAGCGATAGCAAACAAGATCGGGGCAAGTGTTGTACCCAGTAAAGGCGCCAGCAAACGATGTGCATCTTCAATACGGGCAACCTCAGTATTGCCTGATTTAAAAAACACAGTAGCCGCTAGAATGAGGATGGCAGCATTTACAAAAAACGCCACATTCAAAGCTATTGCCGTATCAAACAAATTATACCTGATAGCACTGGAAATACTTTTCGAATCGGGGGTAATTTTCCTGGTCTGAACGAGCGCTGAATGCAGGTACAGGTTGTGGGGCATTACCGTAGCACCAATGATACCCACCGCAATATATAACGACTGATCGGTAAGAAAACCTGGTTGAAACCCTTTTATGACTTCCCCAATAGCGGGCTTGGCAAGAAATAATTCTACCACAAATGATCCGCCAATAACGATTACCAGGGCAATGATGAAGGCTTCCAACTTCCGTATTCCAAAATTTTGCAGGAAAAGGATGAGCAGGGTATCCAGGATGGTAATGGTAACACCCCAGACAATTGGCAACCCGGTAAGTAAGTATATGCCTAATGCCATTCCCAGCACCTCAGCAAGGTCGCAGGCTGCAATGGCTATTTCCGCCAGTATATATAAACCGATATTGACGATTCGCGGATATATTTCCCGGTTGGCCTGCGCCAGGTCTCGTCTTCTTACGATGCCCAGCCTGGAACTGAGTCCCTGTAACAACAAAGCCATCAGGTTGCTCATGATCAAAACCCAAAGGAGGCTATAGCCGAATTTCGCACCACCCTGGAGATCCGTTGCCCAGTTACCCGGATCCATATACCCGACACTTACAAGGTATGCAGGTCCCAAAAAAGAAAACGCTTTGCGCCAACCTTTTAAGGAGTTTGTGGTGTCTACGGATTCATGTACTTCACTTAGTGACTGCCGGTCGTCTTTGGCAATATTTTCAGGCGCTATTTTCAGTTAGTAAAATTTTATTGGTAAACAAGCCGTTGCCGGTTAACATCAGCACAACAATTTAGTCAATCTGAATGAAATGACAGAAACGCGAATAGCTGCTCTCAGCAGCCTATTCGCTTAATTGGAAAATTTGTAAAAATGTGATGTCGAATGTGCAGGTAGATACTTACAATTTCGTTACGACATACACATTATTAATGAGGTCAAAACTGATCTTGTAATTACCCGTCACATCAGGTGCAGGCATATTTTGTCCTTCGGGCTTGAACAATCCGCCTCCTTTTATACCAGGCGTACTGTTATCAAACGCGCCGTATTTCTTACCCCAGTTTCCGTTTTCCGGAAGGAAGAGATATTCCTTTCCGGCAGTTAAATTAACACTGGCAAGTTCCCAACGGGTTGAATTGATCCTGGTAAAACGCTGCGAAGGGATAGGCACCGGATTGGACCATCCACCAGTAGTAGCGTCGCCAACAATATACAGACTATCAGGTATTCCATGCTGCTGGGTATATGGCGTAACAGTAAACTTTCCCGACTGGAAATCAAGTATCACTTTATACAAACCGGAAGATGCAGGTGCAGGGAAATTATCACTCAGGTTGAAACCAAAATCGCCACCACCGGAAATTCCGGGAATACCTTTATTGGCTAAAGCAAACTTGTTGTCCCAATTCCCATTCAGGGGAAGGATGAGATATTCTTTTCCGGCAGTCATGTTGAAAATTCCACCAAAAGTAGTTTCATCAATTCTTGTCAACTCCTGTGTAGGTGTAGGCACCGGGTTGGTCCATCCGCCATTTGTTGCATCCCCAACAATATACAATTTACCCGTGGTAGGCAGGGCAATTTTTGGTGGCACCTTGTACGTTTTTGCATTTAACTTGACCACATTGGAATTCAAACGTTCGTTATTATTTGCATAAGAAGAGATCACACGCATGTCAAGGTCATAGGCTTTGTTGTATTCAAAACCCCAGGACAGCATGATGTTGTTCAATTCTTTAGCGGTAAATGTAACGGTACGTTTTCCCAGGAACTCTTTCCTGTATGCCTTACTAAAATTGCGTCCGGTCGAATCAATTTCCAGTATGTACTTTTGATTGGATGTGTCAGTCGCGTAAGCCGGATCAGTCCAGTTCAGCGTGAGTATGTTTTTATTGCTGTCGGCCGGCAAAGGTGCCACAATAGCTGCCGAAGAACTTAAAACAGAAGCCGTTCCAGGGCCATACAACGGAAGGTCTTCAAGTTTTTCGCAGGCAGCAAAACCAATCACTGCAAATGCGAGAAACCAAATTTTAGTTATGATTTTCATATATTCCTTTTAAAGAATGAGTTATTGTTTTACTACAGTGAACGTTCCTAATTGGAAATCGAAGCTTAGCTTATACGTGCCTGCTGTAGCAGGGCCAGGGAAGGCCGGATCCGCATCTTTCTTTTCGAAAATTCCCCCGCCGGAGGAACCACTTTTCATATGATACTGTGATCCCCAGACACCCTGTTCCTGGATCAGTTTATAGTTTCCTCCACCAGGCATGGCAACAACCAATTCATACAGTGTATTGGAAACCTTGGTGAACTTCTGTGATACGTCGTATGGAGTAGGAAGCGGGTTCGACCAGCTTGATGCAAACGCATCACCTGTTGCCCATAAAGTTCCGGCAGCAGGTAATTCAACCTTAGGTGGCGGAGCATATGGCGTTGCCGTAAAGCTTACCTTATTCGACGTCAGCGGTACAGAACCTGAAACCAGGCTGCTGGTAATTCTTGATTCAATAGTATACTGCCGGGCCGGTTTTAGCAACATTGAATTGCCCAGAATACTGTTCAGTTCAATTACTGTAAAACTTTTGGAAAGGTCTTTTGAAATGGTTGTAACGTATTTGCTGGCACTATTAAAATTTGCGCCGAGTGTATCCATTTCGAGGGTATAGCTTACATCCTGCGAACTTTGCCCGGTGGTAAATGTATACGCCGGATTGGTCCAGCTGAGCTTTAATGCTTCAAGCGATTCGTCCGCCGGAGGCGGATTCAGTTTTACCGTACTGGTCGATGATGAAATTACAGGTGCTGTGCCTCCGGTAAAGAATATTTTATTTTCTTCCTTTTCACAGCTTCCTAAAAGGAAGGCTGTCACCAGCAAGGTTCCATATATTTTGGTGTACTTGTTCATATCATTCCTTTTAGGCTATTAATAATTTGGGTTTTGTTTGATGTTAGGATTAGATCCAACTTCTGTTGACGGTATAGGATAAATCTTGCGATAAGCATCTACACCGGTTCCGTTTTTTACACCACCTTTCCATGGCCATAAATAGCCAGACTCTGTAAACTTGTCAAATCGCACAAGGTCAGTCCGGCGAAATCCTTCCCAGTACAATTCCCTTGCACGCTCATTGATGACATAATCCAGGTTAAGGGATACAGAAGAAATATTACCCCCTGAATTTCCGTATGCGCGTGTCCGTAATGCATTGGCGTAGGTTAGCGCCGTAGCCGCGTCACCACCGGTACCACCACGTAAAACAGCTTCCATATAAATCAGGTATTGTTCTGCAAGTCTGAAAACAGGAAAGTCAATGTCACTAAAAGTTTTTCCGGGATCAGAACCAAATCCGCCGCTTTTAGTACGGTTACGGAATTTTGTTACTGCATATCCGTCTTTGAATTCACTCAGTTTTTCAATCTCAAGGTTCTGCTGATAAAACTGTGCACGCTTATCTAACGTGCCCGTATAGTCGGGAAAAAGGTTTGGCAGGTTCTTGGTGGTACGGGTTCCGCCCCAGTTGGTAAGGCCCGATACTGTTGGATCCATGGAACCGCCTACAGATGCATTTACGATGAACGTGGTGCCACCATAGTTCTGTGTTTTGAGACCATCATAATTCAGCGTCCAGATAGCTTCAGTATTACCGACATTGTTATCGGCTAGCATCAGGTTGCGATAGTCACTTAACAGCGTGTAGCCTGCAGCGATCACTTTTTTTGAATAGGTGATGGCTTCCGTCCATTTGGCGGTTCCTGTATATACCTGTGCATTCAGGTAATTACGTGCGAGCAGTGCCCATACCGCGGCCTGGTCGGCCCTTCCGTATTCGTTTGCTTTTGGTGAAGGAAGCTCAGCTTCCAATGCGATCAGTTGAGCTTCAACATATTTAAACAGATCGGCCCGTGTTATCTGCTCCGGCCTTACAGAAGCACCAATAGCCGTTTCCTCATTTACAAAGCCCGGGTTGGCAAAAAGATCCATCAATATAGAATACTGATACGCACGAACAAATCGAGCTTCGGCATTCATCCTTTTAATATTGTCCGCAGCTGCGCCGGATAATCCGCGACTGTTCAATTTGTCTGTTGAACTTTCCCGTATAAACTCATTGCACAGTGTGATCACATAAAAGGACCTGCTATATAGTCCAATAAGCATTGGATTGTTGGGACTCCAGTTCATATTATGAAAGTCCTGGATACCAGGATCATTCCAGGCCACTACGGCTTCGTCTGTACTAAGCTCTTGTGCTTTCCAGTAAAGCCTGAGGAAATCAGAAGTACCTTCATCGATGCCGGCAACGTCTCCCGCACCAGCAGGTCCGCTGTTTCCGGTCAGGGCCATACTACCATACACTTTAGCAAGTACACTGCGATAGCCTTGTTCACTTTTATACAACTGGTCACTGGTAACGTCGTTGGGAGGGAACCGGTCAAGGTCTTTATGACAACCAGCGAACAGTATCAGTACTGCCAGCAGCCCCGTCCATTTAATTGATAGCTTTATCATAAACTTGCTGTTTTTTAAATTAAAAATCAAGGTTCAGCCCTAATACATACATGCGTGGACGAGGATAAATCTGGTTGTCTATTCCGCCAACCACTTCAGGGTCCAATCCGTCATATTTGGTTATCACAAAAGCATTCTGCACGTTTGCGGTTAGCCGTAGACGTATGTTTTTGTACACCTCTCCCATATCATATCCCAGGTTGATATTATCCATTCTGAAAAATGAGGCATTTTGTACATAATAGTCGCTGAAATACTGGTTGTTAGAAAACCCTGTTTGCAGGTAATTGGCACTGGCATTTCCCAGCCATCCAAGAGGATTGATAATCTGGCGTAGTACACCGAGGTTGCTCTGGATATTATTATAATTATAATTGCCCACGCTGATCCTGGAAACAAAACCTGCCGTCCATTTACCCCAGCTAACACTGCTGTTAAGGCCCATGAAAACCGGCGCATTAGGTGCTTTGTAACGATATAGGTCATTGTCATTGATGATTCCATCCCGGTTCAGGTCCTCATATAATCCTTCGATAGGTTTTCCTGTTTTATCATCGTAGACCTGTTTGCGTACATAATAGGAAGCTGGCCTGTAGTCAACAGAATGGATCTGTATGGTATTTCCCGTACCACCAGCAATTCCACCTACAGGATTTCCTTTGAAGGCAGGGTCAGGATTGAGCAACAAGTTGGTGATCTTGGGTTGGATATAAGTGAAGTTGAAACCAAGGTCCCACTGTACATTTTTATTTTTCACAGGCACAAGGTTCAACGTAAATTCAAGACCATTGCTTTCAATATTTCCAACGTTGGTCAATAGTTGGTTACTAAAGTTGGTTCCCAGTGAAATGGGAACAACACTCAGGAGGTCTTCTGTTTTACGGGTGAACACATCAATGGAACCATTGATCCTGTTGTCATAAAAACCGAAATCAAGCGCCACGTTTATGTTCCTTGTTGTTTCCCATTTGAGATTCGGATCATATGCACTCGGACGGTACACCGTGTCGAATGTATTTCCTAACTGATACAAAGCTGCATTATTACCTCTTGAATACCTTGGAATATAACCGTAGAAATCAATTCCATCCTGTTGTCCGGTAATACCCCATCCTGCCCTCAGTTTAAGGTTGCTGACAACCGTAGAACCTTTCAAAAAATCTTCTTCACTCATCCTCCAGGCAAGAGCCACGGAAGGGAATACACCCCAGCGGTTCTCTTTGCTGAAACGGCTTGTACCATCGGTCCTTACACTGGCTGTCAGAATATATTTATTGGCCAACGTATAATTCAGACGTCCATAATAGGAAATCAGGGTATACTCGGCTTTTGATGTTGGGAAAGCCGGCTCTGTACCCGGCCTTACAGATTTATCGTATCGGTAATCCGCAAAATTCTTTGTATTGAATTGAAAATCCTGGTAACCTGTTCCCGCCATTACATCGATTCGACTGTTGATATCTTTCAGGTCTTTTACATAATTAAGGTAGAAATCATACAGTAAGTTCTGGCGTGAAGATTCGTACTCGTTATTGACCCCTCCATAATGCACTACGGAAAAGGGATTGCTTTTAGTATCCCACCTACGGTATGTACTTGGAGCGCTATCATTCACCACAGTAGTTCCGGAACCTTTTGAATAATCATATCCCAGGTTGAGGTTGGCACGTAATCCCTTGATGGCGTTGAAAGCATAGTCTAACTGAAGATTTCCTATGCTCCTGAACACTTTGCTTTTATCATCGCGCATGTTGAGCAGGCTAACCGGATTTGTAGGGCTCAGATCGCGGGGTGGTGCTCCTTGTGCGTTGGGATCTACATAGGTAAAATACCCGCCGAAACGGGCGCTGCCCACTGTTACAGGTGCTGTTGGATCAAAAGCAATGGCACCGCCGATGGCACCTTCATCAGCGAACTTATTGGCCGTATTGGCTGCTTTAAGATTTAGGTCTACCCTCAGCCTGTCTTTCAACATTCTTGGATTTAGGTTAAGGGATACCGTAGATCTTTTAAAGTTTCCGTTTTTGAGTATTCCATCCTGATTCAAAAAGCCCCCCGATAAGCGGAAAGGAAGTTTTCCACTAACAATTGCACCAGAAGCACTCAGGTTAATGTCTTGCCCGTATGCGGTACGATATATTTCATCCTGCCAGTTGGTATTGGCATTATTGAGTTTAGAAGCATCACTGGCAGAACCTTTCTCAGCAACAATGTCACGCACCTGGTCTGCACTTAGTACATCCACTTTATTGCCTGGTGTTTGCGCAAAGAATTGTGAACTGAAATTGAATTTGAGTTTTCCACGCGTACCTTTTTTAGTTGTAATAAGGATAACACCGTTGGAAGCCCTCGAACCATAGATGGCAGCAGCAGAAGGATCTTTCAGTACAGTGAACGTTTCAATGTCGTTGGGATTGATCATGTTCAAAGGATTGACCGAACCCGCAATCCCTGAGTTGTCAGTAGGTACCCCATCGATAACAATGAGCGGACTGTTACTGGCATTAAGCGAAGCACCACCACGAATCCTGATCTGTGATCCTGCACCCGGGGCACCACTTACACTGGTCACTTGCACACCTGCTACTTTACCGGCGATAAGTTGCTCCGGAGTTTGCAAAGCACCTTTTACAAAATCTTTACTGGAAATGGTTGCTACGGCACCGGTGAGGTCTCTTTTACGCTGGGTGCCATAACCCACCACTACAACTTCATTAAGGTTGCCCTGTTCTTCAGCCAGCGTAACATTGATCTCGGTCTGGCTCCCCGCGGGAATTTCCTGGCGGGCAAAACCTACAGAACTGATTACCAATATGGCATTGGCAGAATTTACATTAAGAGAATAATTTCCATTCACGTCAGTGTTTACACCGCGCGAACTTCCCTTTACAATAACACTGGCATTAGGCACTGGTGAACCATCTTTTCCATTGGTCACTTTCCCGGTGACTACCCTGCCCTGTGCAAAGGCTAGTTGCATAAACGCCAGCACGAGTATGGTTATCATACCGCAGCGGCCAAACAATCGCTTGACAGTCATAACAGTTGTTTTAAATTACAAATTCAGTAGATGCGTATCTATTCTTGTCAAAAATCCTTTGATATTGGCCGCACTCAGGCAAACAATTTTGCTAGCGGCTAAGCAAAAACTGCTTCTTCATCCTTTTGCCATTCACGTCGATTATCATCACATAATTTCCGGGAGGAAGATTATTTATATTCAAACCAGGCTTTGCTAACGGTACCGTATACCTGCCCTTTGCCTTCACACCTTCGGTTAATAATCCTATGCGTTGTCCCTGCATACTCCAAAGGCTGATGTTCACCGTTCCCGTAGCCGGAATTTCATACACCACAATAGAACTGTTGTTCGCCGGATTTGGATAGATGATCATTGACCGGTCTGTATAGTCAGGCCTCAGGTCATCTACCGAAGTAATATTTTGATTCGTCAGATCACGATTCGTATATACATAATATTCACCCGGCTGAAGGGTGATGCTTTCTGCAGTTCCTGTGGCATTTCTTACACCATTTACCAGGTAAGAATACCAGGGGCCGGCAGAAGGGAAACTTACACTGCCTGTTTTGCTGACCACGTCGAAATTTCCGATCACCACTACCTTCAGTGAGTCACTTTGTACGGTCATCCATTTGACGGCGCCACTTAGATCTGACGCAACATTATTGCCCGTAAACGTCTGGCTGAAATTTGGTGTGAGCCTTAGTTTATTGAGTTTCGCATAAACATCAAACAGTTCCTGCCTGCCTGTATTCTGGAGATAATCCCACCGCGGAGGTTTAGCATCTGTTCTGCACTGGCTGTTAGGATAAGGTGTTGGTACAGTATTATTGGATGGGCACCATGTAATAGAATAATCATACCCCAATTCGCCAAATTGCCAGATCATTTTCGGACCAGGCATCATATCCCAAAAAGCCGTCGCCATAGCGTTTCGTTTCAAAGCAATGCCAAGATCGCGGGTATTGTGTGATCCGTTACTGTTATTTCCAAACGTGATATTTTTATACATCAGTCGTTCTTCATCATGACTTTCCTGGTAGCCTATGAGTGCAGGCTTTGTCCATCCTTTTTCGGTAAAGAGTCCACCACCGAAATTCGAGTTGTTCAGGTAGCCCATTGTGGCCTCGTTCACATTGTAATTCATATTTCCCCATAACATCATTCCTGCATCGGACAATTCTTTTTCTTCCGTATTCTCGGCGAAATGTTCCAAAATACAATAGGTACCGGGTGAGGCCGATTGCATTTTGGCAAATATGCGTTTCCAAATATTAATCCTGCTGGCATCATAAGCACCCCATGCACTTACATTATTCGGGTTGTTTACCTGCGTAAATCCTTTTGAAAGATCCCAGCGGAAACCATCGAGCTTATAGTTTACCAGCCAATGCTCCACCACCCTGTCTACTAAATCTTTAGTGGCCTGGGATTCATGGTTGAAATCATAACCAACATTGAATGGATGACGGGCATCCTGGTTAAACCATGGACTGTTCACTGCAGGCTTTCCTGCTGCGGCGTCAAAATAAAGTTGTACCAGGGGCGATTGCCCGAAAGCATGGTTCATCACCATATCCATAACCACTGCCATTCCCTGCTTGTGACACTCATCAATAAAACTTCTCAGATCGTTTTCTGTTCCATAAAATTTATCCGGAGCGAAAAAGAAAGAAGGGTTATATCCCCAACTGTTATTCCCTTCGAATTCGTTGAATGGCATAAGCTCAATAACGTTAACACCTAACCGCTTTAAATACCCCAGGGTATCTTTAAGGGTTTTCCAATTTTGCTGGGCGAGAAAATCCCTGAGTAATAATTCGTAAATAACCAGGTTTTTCTGGTCCGGCCTTGAAAAGTTATTTACCTGCCAGGTATATGATGGTTTTGCCGTTTGAAGCACGCTTACAATCCCCGATGTCTTACCTGTTGGATAATCCTTAAGCCCTGGATAGGTGGCAGGCGGAATGAACGGGTCATTTGCAGGATCGAGTATTTTTTCGGCATTGTAATCAGCCACTTTTAATCCGCCATCAACCAGGTACTGGTAGGCATATTCTGTTCCCGGTGTCAATCCGATTACCCTGATCCAAAACCTGTTTCCGTCCGGAGTCTTGTTCATCTGGTACGGCACGCTTTGTGTCCAGTTATTAAAATCCCCTAAAACTGAGATGCTATTTTTTCCGGGCGCATAAAGTACCAACACAACGGATGTGTTTCCCGCTTCGTAATTAATGCCGTCTTTTACGCCCGCCGGAAGGGGCTCTATGTTGGTTGGTGTTCCCACAAAAAATTTCAGGGTTTCTGTTTTGGTTACGCCACCACTTACGGCTTTAATAATGATGGTTTGTTCACCGCTCGATGTAATCGCCGGAGATGCCGTGCCTTCAGTAACACCAGGCTGACTATATACATCTGTTCCGTTGAATGAAATGGTGATGTCAGCACTAGCGCTGCTGCGTGCCTTGATATTTATGATGTCACCAACGTTTTTGTTAATGGGTTCTATGGCAGGAACGAAGGTTGGTTGGATGACTGGCTCTATAAAAGTAATCTGCAGACCATTATCGTACACTGGGATATACATGTCACTGCCATCGATATTGCGCTGTACAACATTTCCAACACCATTACGGAAGAGAATGGCAATCTTCTGAATGGTTTCCGCGGGGTTGGTGATACCAAAATAATTCCTTAGTCCGCCCGTGATGGTATATTTCCATTGGTTTGAACCAAGGTATGTACAGTTGGCGAGGGCATCTGGCGCGTTGAAGTTGGCAAATTTGACATACCTCCATGGCGTTGACCCGGTACTGAAGTTTGTGATTACGCCGATATGCACGTAAACATCGCTGGTCACAGCATAATCTTTCAGACCCTGGTTGCCTTTTAAGGCATTAAATGTGATTTCGACAGGACTTGAACTTTCCTGTATGAACTGGGGTGATGTAGTAAGTAGCTGCGCCTGCAAATTCAATTGGCAGAGCAATGCTGCAATCAGAAAAAGGGAGAATCGCATGAAGCAGATCGTTAATGGTTTGGTCTAAGGTGTAATAATTACACAATAGGCGACAAAGATGTGTTTTTATAACACAACAGCAAATGATTCCAAACATTTTTTTAAGAAATATCATTCATCTAATCCGCTTAAACGTTTACCTTAAACAAGATTGTTTAATAATTTACACGATAGGCTACACATAATAGCAATTGCTATACCTCCCATTAACTCATATATAGTTGATTAACCAATCGACTACTGTTATTTAAATATCATCCGCATATCGCTGGCTACTACATTACTATTAAGCTTATTCCTCATCCATCCCGATAGGTGCACCCGGTGGTACCGCAACGTGTTGTGTAGCTTTTGCTTTTTCAGGTGATTTCATTCTTTCCAGTGATAGTGCAATATGACCAAGATAGGTCCCGTCTTTGGATATTTTCTGCTGATTCTCCAGCCATTTCTTTAAGTCTGACAGAGACTTCTGCACAGAAGCCCTGGCCACAAAAGAAACCTGATCATCCACTGAGAGGGCCAACAGGTATGTAAGGAATACCTGTTCGGTTTGTAGTTGGATAATGCCCTGCATACCCGCTTTTCGTGGTGCCTTCCAGGTTACGCTGACAACCCGACCAATCATATCAGATAATCCAAAGTTGCCCGCTGCCCCATTAATGGCCAGTCGATTTATTCTCTCCGGATGAAAAAGGAACGAGAACGTAATATCTGTTGCTGCTTCCGCTGGCGAAAGAACGTCAAAAGCCAGCCCGGTCCTTTTTTTGAATAGTTCACGGGTAAAATTATATCCGGCAGGCCTGGGTGGGATAAGTTTGGCAATATGTTCCGGCACCATTAAAAATTCAGGCTGTATGGTCAGCATGGCAGCATCGAGTGCTTTAACCTGCAACTCTTTTGAAAGGGGCTCAGTGATTTTTTGCTGCTCACGGTTAAGCGCATACGAATAATCCAGCCCCCCGATTATTTTACAGACGGCTTCCACCTGGTAGCGATGATAAAAGTATACAGGCACCAACACGTCTTCCAGAAAGGCCATCGGGTAACCCGGGCGTAGACTATTTTCTCCAAACTGTTGCAGGGCTTTTTGCCTCACCCTGATCATCTCTTTAAGTTCCGCTGTAGCGTCTTTTCCGTTATCCCAGAGATGCGCACCGGGGTGAACACCACCTGCTGCCCTGGCATCACGATCACTGATGAACTGCATTCCATTTGATGTAGCATCATCCATTATTTTATCCAGTGCATTAATTTCATTCTGTCCTTTAGCATATATCCTGTATCCCCAGTTGATGGCAATTTTATCCCATGCACCTATCTTATTATCGTAAGCCTGGCTAAGGTCAATTTTCCCGTCCTGATTAAGCCTGATAAGCGGATGAGGATAGTCCATCACACTTGCGCGATCATTTACGCTTGACGCATAATTATGCATCAGGCCAAGGGTATGTCCAACTTCATGGGCCGATAACTGTTTCAACCTTTCCAGTGCCATTTTCAGCATTTTGTCGTCTGCCGGCGTGCCGTTCTCAAATGGTGCAAGCAATCCCTGTGCAATCAAATAATCCTGCCTCACCCTCAACGAACCCAATGTTACCTGTCCTTTAATAATCTCTCCTGTGCGGGGATCAGTGACACCACCACCATAACTCCAGCCCCTGGTACTACGGTGTACCCAGTTGATCATATTATAACGGATATCCATAGGGTCTGCGGAGTCGGGCAATATTTTTACCTGGAATGCATTAATGAAACCAGCTGCTTCGAAAGCCTGGTTCCACCATGAAGCACCTTCCAGCAAAGCAGACCTGATGGGTTCTGGTGTGCCATTATCAAGATAATATATAATGGGCTTTACGGCTTCGCTGCGCACTGCTGAAGGATCTTTTTTCTCTAACCTGTGCCTGGTTATGAAGAATTTTTCGATAGGTTCTGAAACGGGCGTACTGTAGTCAAAAAAACTGATTGGTATAAAACTTGACCGTGGATCAAATATTCTCGGTGTGTAATTAGCATCAGGCAACTGTACAAAAGAATGGTGCAACCGCATGGTTATGGCTGAGGAGGATGGTGTAACGGATTGTACCATGGCGCCCACTATGCCATCTGTATTGGCAAAAGTAATGGTTGCTTCAAGTTCAGTGTTCAATGGGAAATTTTTGGTCGATGGCATATAGATGGCCGACCTGGAACTATCAATGGTAAAATTTCCCTGCTGATTCCGTCTTAAGGTCGAAGACACCTGCATGGCATCCCGAAACATAAAAGCTGTGGCGTCTACCAGTACGCGTTGATCCGTTTCGGCAAGCGCGGCAAATCCCCATAAGGTGGATTGGGCAAACGATTGCTCTACGGCTCTTTTCTCTGCCGCATCGCCGGTTACCGCCCTGTAGTGGTAGTTGGGTACGGTCATCATTACCTTCTTTCCTACCCTGCTGAACTTAATGATATTGCCACCATTGTTCAGTCCCCTGTCGAGCCCTATATCATTAGACCCCAGGCCAGCGGGAAGAGAAACGGTATATAATATTTCCGCTCCCCATTTGTCGATTTCAAGGTATACGCGACCGTTAGCATCATCCCAATACACATTTAAATAACCTTGAAGTTTTTTCATTCCTGCAACCCTCTGGTCTATGGATGGAAGCAGTTGGGCGTTTGCGGATACACTTAGGATTAATATTGCCGCCAGTGAAAACAGCACCACATTGCTCACTATTCGATGTAGGGTTCCCAAAAATTTATTCATGCTTTTAAGCTTATTTCTTATTATGATTCGACATGTCAGGTATTCGTCGCATTTATGTATTTTTCCAGGCGATCTTTCCAGGATCTGTTCTAATATTCTTCGGTCTTTTCGTTGGTAGATATTTTTTTACTTCACTTACATCCCAGGCTGCTTCAACTGCCAGCCTGTTTTAGCCTTTTCATCATCCACCATTTTCTTCACGTCTGCGAGCAACTTTTTTGCATCGTACACTATGCCGTCTTTGATGGTATATTTTATACCCCCAACCCTTACTACCTTATTATCTGCCGTTACTCTTATGGACCCCATAGCATTTATTGACTGCAGATTTTCGAGCGGATTCACCTCCATTATGGCGAGGTCAGCAAGTTTTCCTGGTTCCACGGAGCCCAGGTCTTTTTCTGCGCCCAGCGCCTGTGCAGCGTATAGTGTTGCGGCGCGGATTACTTCCAGCGGATGAAAGCCGGCTTCACGAAGCATTTCAAGTTCACGGGCAAAACCGAAACCATACAACTGGTAGATGAACCCGTTGTCTGATCCCGCAATGACCCTTCCACCCCTGTTTTTATATTCATTGACAAAACTCATCCATAACCGATAATTTTCCTTCCAGGCAATCTCCTGTTCTGTACCCCAGCTATACCAGTACGAACCATGGTTTTCACGATTGGGTTCATAGAATTTCCACAGCGAGGGCATGGTATATAATTCATGAAACTCCTGCCGCCTTGCCCTTTGTAGATCACGACCCGCTTCATAAATATTGAATGTAGGGTCAAGGGTAAAATCCAATTTGATCAATGTGTCCATGACCGCATTCCACTTTGCACTGTAAGGGGCAGCAGCCTGCTTCCACAACTTTCCTGCTTCACCAAACCGGTCCTGTTCATTCTGGTAATTGTAATCCATGGAATAGTCCTGTATGGTGCGATTATCAAATAGCGCTTCTGGCAGTCCATACCAGTGTTCCATGGAGGTCATGCCGGCCCTTGCCGAATTCAACACATTCCACCTTGCCACCGAAAGCTGGGCGTGATGCGCACAACTTCTTAGACCGAGTTTTTTATTTTCCTTAATGGCAGCTTCCATAATCTCCGGAGCTGCGCCAAAAAATTTAATTCCATCTGCACCTTTTTCTTTATTTGCACGAACCCATTCAACGGCCAGTTCAGGTGTGGTTATTGGCGACTTAGCACCTTGTCCAAATCCGGTGTAGGCGTAAATACGAGGTGCAGTGATTGCATTGTCAGCACTCCGCCGCTTTTCGTTGAGCACCCACTCGAGACCGTTGCCAGTCATTACATCACGCACGGTGGTGATGCCGTGCGCCATCCATAACTTATATACATACTCAGCAGTGACGCCCTGTTCCTTTCCTCCGATATGCGTATGCATATCAATGAAACCGGGCATTACATACATCCCTTCGCAATTAATTTCTTTTCCACCTTCTTTCAGTTTTGGTCGTTCTGAATCCTTGATGGCAACGCCGGGGTTTCCGACCGACCTTACCTGGACAATCCTGTTTTTCTCGATCACGATATCCATAGGACCCACTGCCGGAGATCCCGTGCCATTGATCACCGTTGCCCCACGAAGGATCAGTTGTGTGTAAGGACCTTCCCCTTCCTTTCGATCCGGTGCTTTAGGGATTTGGGCTTTAATGGTGAAAGAGCAGAAAAGAAGTGCAGCAAAAAGTATTCGCATGGCAGTTGTTATTGTAAAGCGTTCAAGATAATTTTTTTTTTAATCGGGACTGCCCTTTCTTAAATCTTTACTTTTATACAAAGCAATAAGCGTTGAAGATTTCGTTATGGACCATTGGCAAAAATCATGAGCCGTATATCCGCGAGGGCCTGGAAGATTTTACAGACAGAATCAAAAGATATTATCCTGTTCAATGGAATATTCTTCCGGTGCCAAAAAATGCCGGTATGTTAAGCGAAGCCGATCTTAAAAAGGCTGAAGCAACCATGATCCTGAACTGGCTGGAAAAAGAAGATTACCTGGTTGTGCTCGACGAATATGGTAAAATGCTCAGTTCAATTCAACTGGCCGGTTTTTTGCAACATCGTGCGAACGATAGTATAAAGCAGATTGTTTTCCTGATCGGCGGAGCATACGGTATTGATGAACAGGTATTTAAACGCGCAAATATGAAGTGGTCGCTGTCTCAACTTACCTTTCCGCACCAACTCGTGAGGCTCATTCTCGCAGAACAAATTTACCGTGCTTGCACTATCTTGCGCAACGAGAAATATCATCATCGTTAAATCTACCTATGTCTGTTACCCAAATCATTGTCATCATAACCTGTATTGTCTCGATTCCTGCATTCAGCCGTGAACGAATGAAAGAAAGCCTCTTATTCTGGCCTTATGAGATCAACAAAAAAAATCAGTATTATCGTTTTATTACCTGTGGACTGATCCATGCAGACAGCATGCACCTCATCTTCAATATGGTATCTCTCTATTCCTTTGGTATAGCCATTGAAACGTTCTTGTTTCCGGTATTCTTTCATAAGAATAGCAACATACTCTACATTATATTATATGTGCTGGGGATCATTTTTTCCTGCATTCCGGATTTTTTTAAATACAAGGACACTTATGGATATCGTGCACTGGGTGCCTCCGGCGCAGTATCAGCGGTGATTTTTTCGGCGATATTACTCGAGCCCACCATGCCACTAAGGTTCTTTTTTATTCCCATTGATATTCCCGGATATATTTTCGGGCTTGCGTTCCTTGGATTATCAGCGTATATGTCAAAAAGAGGGGGTGATAATATTGGACACAATGCACACTTTTGGGGAGGTATATTCGGATTAGTATTTACGTACCTCGCATCCCTTTCATTCACCAATGTAAACCTGTTGACACGGTTTATTGACCAGGTTTTTTAAGTTGGTCTAACCTTAAGTAACTAGCCCGTCTTGGGCTCCCAACGAATGCAGGTAAGGCTCGTTGTTCCAGGACCCACCTTGCACCGGTCGTCAATTCGCTGTCCGATGACCCACCATATTCGGCCCAAAGATTCAATCACCCAGGTCTTGTTTTTCGCGGAGGCCGACAACTTCCGGTCAATAAAAAATCTCGATAACTTTTTCTTCTTTCGCATACCCAATGGATAAAAATAGTCGCCCGTCTTCCATGGACGAACGATAAGCGGGTATTCTACTGCGCTAGTATCTATAATTGCTGTCATCGGATCATTGCTGATATTCTCCCCCGGTGAATATTTTCTGATCGTAAATGTCAGTTTGCCCTGGCTAAACTCAACTATCTTTTGGGACTTGTCAACCACTGCAATGGATTCCGGTATGCCTGGATTAACAGAAATAATAAACCAGTTCCTGTTCTTAAGCAGGCGATGAGTTGCAGACAGCATCAAGCGGCCGGTTTCACTGTCCATCAGTGATATAATTTCATCCACCTGGGCCGACGAAAATCCGAATGGATAAAAGACTTCATAGATGATGGTTTTTAGTGGAGCAGCATGCCGCAATTTTTCGACGGGGATATGCCATTCGCCATTTTTTTCCACTACAAGTTTCTTTCGTTTCAGTTCCACCATCTCCCGATATAACAATTCTACTTCGATGAACTTACTGATATTACGCCGCATGTTTTCTGCCGCGGCTGGATATACTTTTTCCACCATTGGAATGACCTGCAGCCTGAAAAAGTTTCGCGTATATTTTTCTTCTTTGTTTGAGCTGTCTTCAACAAAACCTATTCCTTCAGTACGGGCGTACTCGTCAATTTCTTTCCTGCTGGCAAATAGCAGGGGCCTGATCATTTTATCCTGCCGGGGCTCAATGCCACGCATGCCCGATATCCCCGTTCCCCGGAAAAGGTTCATGAGAACCGTTTCCATATTGTCATCCGCATGGTGGGCGGTACAGAGATATTTTATGGTTGGATGGATGGCTATGAGTTCACCGAACCACTGGTAGCGCAGTGTTCTGGCGGCCTCCTGTATGCCGCAATGATGGTCCGAAGCATATGCTTTGGCATTAGCCTTCTGTACAGATAACGGTAACGAATACCTGCCTGCAAGGTCGCGAACAAATTGTTCATCGCGTTCACTTTCCGCACCCCTTAATCCAAAGTTCATATGCGCCAGATGCATTGTATATCCGCTGGCATGCAGCAAATGGGTAAGGACAACAGAATCCACTCCCCCGCTGATAGCGATCAACAGTTCATCGGCCGGATGAAAAAATCCGGAATCCGCAAGGTGAAACTGAAATTTCTGAAGAAGATTCATCTTTGTTAAGGATCAATTATAGTCCAAAGGTATTTCAATATTATAAAGTCTTTGTTAGCGTTTGATGTACCGGATTCATGAGGTTTGAGTTTGTCGGTATGTGCGTGTTTGGATTATGTTAAGATTCAGATTTAATTTGCAGGTATGTCTGCTTTTTTGATTTTATTCAAAATTCATTTCAATATATCAGTTCTTCATATGCATTCTGCAATTCCCTGAGCGCATGTAAATCGTCGTGCTTTTTACAGGCTTCCATGCCTGACACATAACATAATATAGCATCCTCTCTCCTTCCCGTTCTTTCAAGCAGTTTTGCCAGGTGGTAATAAGAGCCTGTATAGGAGGGATCGCGTTCAAGTATGTCACCGAAAAGTTTTTCTGCCATAGAATCCTCACCCATTTTAACATATTCCAACGCAAGGGCATGCTGAACAAAAGCGTCACCCGGATTTGATTCCAGGAACTGTTTCAATTTTTCTATCCTTTCCATTAAAAATTAATGCTTGAAAAAAACTATGTTTTGAATGATGTGTTACTATATTTGTACGATAGTTGCATAAACAACCTTAATGACGCTTTCAAATTTTTTCATATGAAAATACTGGTCTGCATCAGTAAAACGCCAGATACTACTGCAAAAATAGCCTTCACGGATAACAACACGAAATTCGCCAGTGATGGAGTCCAGTGGATCATCAACCCTTACGATGAATGGTACGCCCTGGTGCGCGCCATCGAAATAAAAGAGAAAGATTCATCCGTTGCGATCCACCTTGTTACCATTGGAGGGGCAGACGCTGAACCCATCATCCGTAAAGCACTTGCGCTTGGCGGTGATGAAGCCATAAGGGTAAATGCTGTTGAAGGGGATAGTTTTTATATCGCCTCACAGATAGCCGCGGTGGCCGCGGCAGGATATGACCTTATCCTTACGGGTAAAGAAACGATCGACTACAATAACGCTTCAATAGGTGGCATGGTGGCTGAATTATTAAACATGCCCTATGTGAGCCTGGCCACAAAAATGGACCTTGGAACATCGGTTACCCTGAACCGTGAGATCGAGGGTGGTGAGGAAACAATGGAGGTTTCTCTCCCCCTGGTGGTCAGTTGCCAGAAAGGAATGGCAGAAGCAAGGATCCCGAATATGCGGGGTATTATGGCCGCCCGTACAAAACCTTTAAAAGTGGTTGAACCGGTTGCCATAAACGCACTGACAACAGTTGTAAAATATGAACTGCCGCCCGCAAAAGCCGGTGTGAAATTGGTGTCACCGGATACGCCGGAAGAATTGGTCAGACTGCTACATGAAGAAGCAAAAGTGATCTAAACGGAAGAAGTAACCTGCCTCATTGAAATAGCATAGTATTCTATCCTGAAGAAGTAAACTTGTATCATTGAAGTAGCATAGTGTTCTAATTAAAGAAGTAAAACTGTCTAAACTATAAACGCATTTTATGTCTGTATTAATTTTTATCGATCAGTCCGAAACTGTGATCAAGAAAAATTCTTTTGAAGCCCTGAGCTATGGTTCC
>JANMMA010000398.1:0-7369 GCA_031372815.1 Sphingobacteriales bacterium | reverse complement strand
GTAAGGCGCGGCACTCACTGCGGTCTGTTTTTTGTCGGAAATCACCATTGCCTGTGGGGCTGAATAAACATGTCCGGGCAGAAACGGCGCAAGATGTTCTTTCACACAAATGGGCCCCATGCCTGGTCCGCCTCCACCATGCGGTATGGCAAATGTTTTGTGCAGGTTAAGGTGGCATACATCGGCTCCAATGAGGCCTGGTGCAGTTAGTCCAACCTGTGCATTCATGTTAGCGCCATCCATATATACCTGGCCGCCATGTTCATGAATGATATCTGTAATTTGTTTCACGGTTTCTTCATAAACCCCATAAGTACTGGGATAGGTGATCATGATGCCCGAAAGTTCATTACTGTATTGGGTGGCTTTAGCTTTGAGGTCATCAATGTCAATATATCCATTTTCAAGTGCCTTGATCACTACTACTTTCATCCCGGCCATTACAGCCGATGCGGGATTAGTACCGTGTGCAGAGATCGGTATCAGCATTACATTCCGGTTATGATCACCACGGCTTGCATGGTATCCACGAATCGTTAGCAGTCCGGCGTATTCACCTTGTGCACCGCTATTGGGCTGCAGACTGCAGGCGTCAAATGCAGTGATCTCGCAAAGGTAGTCAGACAGTTCCCTGAGTATCTGCTGATACCCCAGGGTTTGTTCAGCGGGAGCGAACGGATGCATTTTGCTCCAATGGTTCCAGCTTAATGGTATCATTTCACTGGCAGCATTCAGTTTCATGGTACAACTACCCAGTGAGATCATGGAGGTATTTAAAGAGAGGTCTTTATTTTCCAGTGATTTAATATATCTCATCATCTGGCTTTCACTGTGGTGAGCAGAAAATACAGGATGGGTGAGAAACGACGAAGTTCGGGTGAGCGTGCCCGGTATATGTTCGAGCGTGCTGTCTTCGTCTATAAGATAAGTCACCGGATCAACGTCATTGGCAAAACAATTAATAAGGTCATAGAGATCTGTCAATGAAACTGTTTCGTCGATTGATATGCCGATATGACGATCATCAAAATACCTTAGATTAATTTGTTGCCGAATCGCTTTTTCACGAATGTGTGCGATGTTATCAGTGACCACCGTAATGGTGTCAAAGTACTGGTCTGACATCAGGTCATATCCCAGGTCAGTGATCGCTTCTGCCGTAGTCTGCGCTAGCAACGCAACTCTTTTAGCAATATTGATCAGTCCTTCAGCGCCATGATAGACAGTATATAGAGACGCCATATTAGCCAGCAGCGCCTGTGCAGTGCATATGTTAGATGTTGCCTTTTCACGTTTGATATGTTGTTCGCGGGTTTGCAACGCCATGCGAAGTGCACGGTTTCCCTCTGCGTCTATACTCACCCCAATAATCCTTCCGGGAAGTGAACGTTTGAAATCTTCTTTAGCGGAAAAAAATGCTGCATGCGGACCGCCAAAGCCAAGCGGTACACCAAAACGTTGTGCCGAACCGCAGGCTACATCAGCGCCGAGTTCACCGGGAGGGGTGAGTAGGGTAAGGGCCAGCAGGTCAGTAGCCATCACCACATAACCACCAGCTGAATGAACCGATGCGATGAATGTACGATAGTCTTCTACAGCGCCTTTGTCGTTAGGATATTGTACGATAGCGCCAAAATAATGTTGGTCTATATGGGCACTCCGGTAGTCGCCCGTTACGATGTCAATACCGATGGGAACCGCACGCGTATGCAAAACGTCCTTCGTTTGTGGAAAAATTTCAGTGTCAACAAAAAATTTCGGACGATCAATATGGTCATGTTTATTGAGCGTATTAAAAAACATGGTCATTGCTTCTGCCGCAGCAGTCGCTTCATCCAGCAGTGAGGCATTAGCAATAGGTAAGCCAGTGAGGTCAGACACCATGGTCTGAAAATTCAACAGGCTTTCCAGCCTTCCCTGCGATATCTCCGCCTGGTAAGGCGTATACTGTGTATACCATCCCGGATTTTCGAAAACGTTTCGCAAAATCACGCTGGGCGTGATGGTATCATAATAACCCTGTCCGATGTAATTTCGAAAAACCTGGTTTTGTAAACTGATCTCTTTAATATGCTGCAGGTATTCAAACTCACTCATCGCTGCGGGGATGTTTAGGTCATGTTTCATCCGTATGGCTGGGGGTACAGTTTTATCGATCAGGCCAGATAGTCCTGTTTCTCCAATGGTCTTCAGCATGCGGGATGTCTCTTGCTTATTTGGTCCGATATGTCTTTTAAGGAATTCGTGCTGTTCTATATCAAAAAGATTCATAATTAACCGGTTTGTGAGATTTGGGGTTGGATGGTGCTTTTGTTTCACTATTGAAAAGCGCTGCAAATTTACGATGAGTTGGGCAGATATTCTATGAATTGTACGGTGTTCAATGATTTTGGGGATTACGTGTTATAAGGTTAACAATTCAGCGTTTTGTAAGTGTCCTGATTGGGTTGACGGCCTTAAACTTACCTTTACGAAATGGACCTTTTACAACATTGGGAGAAAAAATCGGAGGATCACCAGAAGGAATATAAACGATACCTCCGCCGTACAGAGAAAAACCACGTGCTCCGAAACCAGCAGGAGTTTCATGAAGAGGCATTTGAAAAAATAAATTGCCTTACCTGCGCCAATTGCTGTAAAAATTATTCACCGCGTTTTAAAACACCAGACATCAAAAGGATTAGTAAGAAGCTGAAAATGAAGGAAGCTGATTTTATTGAAACATATTTACAACTCGATGAAGAGGGTGACTATGTAGCCAGAACCAAGCCATGTCCTTTCCTGGGGGAAGACAATGCCTGTAGTATTTATGATTATCGTCCATCCGATTGTGCACGTTTCCCCTATACCGACGAAGATGTATTGTATAAGCGGCCTGCGATAACATTAAAAAACAGTAGTTTTTGCCCGATCGTTTATTACGTAATGGAAAAACTGATCAGTGTGAAGGGTTGATTGATTCTTCTGCACGCAACTGGTCACTTGTTTTTCGGCTTCTGTCGTGACTCCATCCCGGCGGGCCAAAAATATAACCCAGGCGTTCTTTCCAACTGATGTCTTTCCTGCAACAGTCCAAGAGCATATCACGCCATTCATGAAACAGGATGTTTGGAGTTGATTCATTTTGCAGCGGTTTAGTGAGACCGTATTTTAAAGGCTGGTATTTGTCGCCTTCCAGTTCAGCCTGAAACGTTCCAAACATTTTATCCCAGATGATCAGGAACATGCCCATGTTTTTGTCGAGGTACAAAGCATTGGATGCATGATGTACACGATGGTGAGACGGCGTCACAAAAAGGTATTCAAGCCATCCAAGTTTTTTGATATATTCGGTATGTATCAGTATGCCCCAGATCTGTGTAACGGAATACATAAAGATCATGTCAAAAGGCCTGAATCCAACAAGTGCTAACGGTATAAAATAAATGAAGCGGTAAAGCGGCTGAAAAACCGAGGACCGGAACCCTACGGTGAAGTTCATTTTGGAAGATGAGTGGTGGGTTACATGTACTGCCCAGAACAACCTTACCTGGTGATCAAACCGATGCAACCAGTAAAATACAAAATCTTCCGCGATTAGCAGCGTCAGCCAATAGATCCATGGTGTTGCGATCTGAAGTACATGGTATTGGTAGAAAAATACCAGGACCACCACATAAAAAGCCCTGAACAACAGGTCCAGCCCGCCATTCAGCAACATCAGCAAAAGATTATTGACGGTATCTTTAAGGCTGTAGGTTTTTCTATCGTGAAAATTACTCAGGATAATCTCCAGCCCTATAATGAATATATAAATAGGGGTGGTCCAGAATATAAGCAACTGTTCTCTGAGCGATTCGGGCATATGACAAAGTTAAACTACGCGTTGGCAATGAGCAAATGCAAGGGCATTCTGTCTAATAGTCCAGCTTTTTTAGCGTAGGTGCCTTGAACCATGTTACCGCAGTTACCAACAGGGTCATACATCCGCCAAAAACAACCGCAGGAACTACACCAAAAAGTTTTGATGTAAGACCGCTTTCAAACGCTCCCAGTTCATTAGAAGACATAATAAAAATACTATTCAGCGAAGCCACCCTTCCCCTCATTTCATCCGGCGTTTTTAACTGGAGGATGGTAGACCTTACGATAACGCTGATGCCGTCCAGTATACCGCTGACAAAGAGTGCAAACATCGACAGCCAGAACATTTGTGATAAACCAAATAAAATGATCATACCACCAAAGCCAGCAACAGCATATAGCATTAGCCTGCCCTGTTGTTTTTTCAATGGTCTGATGGTTATCGCAAGCAGCACGAGCAGGGATCCCATCGCCGGTGCAGACCTCAGCATACCCAGTCCCTGCGGACCTGTTTTTAACACCACATCCGCAAAATAGGGCAGGAGGGCCGTAGCCCCGCCAAAGAAAACGGCGAAGAGGTCAAGGCTCATAGTTCCCAGTAATTCCCTTGACTTCCATACAAACCGAAAACCTTCACGGATACTTTTATAGATTGATTCCTCCCGGAGTTGCGGAAGCGGAGGTTTTTTACCAATAAATAATGACCCTGTCAACGAGATGAAGAGCATGACGATCATCAGGTAGAAAGTAGTGGTTATACCAATTGTTCCATATAACAATCCCGCTAATGCGGGACCCGATACTGCGGCGATTTGCCATGAGCCACTATGCCACGTAATGGCCTGGGGTAGTTTATCACGTGGAATGAGCTGGCTTACCAGGGCAAATGAAGTTGGACCACTGAATGCCCTCATGATACCGATAAAAAAGATCACCACATAGATCAGCATGAGAATGGTTGCATTGCCCAGGCTTTTTAAGGTGAGCGGACTGGTAAAAAATGCCAGTAAAACAGAAAGTACCAAATTTCCGGCGATGCTGAAGACCAACAGTTTTTTTTTATCGTTCCTGTCAATAACATGACCTGCATAAAAAGCCATCGCAAAAGCGGGAACGAATTCCACTAGTCCTATAAGGCCTATACTAAAAGGATCCTTGGTAATATCGTAAACCTTCCAGCTGATCAGGGTCGACTGCATTGTAAGTACCAGGATGAAAAAGAAACGGGATAATATATAATACCTGAATTCAGGATAGTTAAATACAACAAGGGCATTTTTGCCGTGATCACTTCGCATATTTTTTTCTATTTCACAATCTGGATGACAGGACAGAGGCCCTTTTTTTTGATTAGCACTGGTGAAAGGTCAGGGAAGGGCTAAAAAATGGTGCCCCTCATCATAATCATTTTCCAGGGCGTCTATAACAGTTTTGAGGTGCAGGGGATTTCCCAGAAAATCAGCCTCACTAACGTCAATGAACAGGGTTTTTACATGGTGGTGGCGTATATATTGTGTATATGTTTCCTGGATGTTAAACAGGTATGAGTCCGGAATATTCTGCTCATAAGGCCGGTTCCTTTTCCGGATATTTTCCTTGAGTTTTGACACCGGTGAATGAAGGTATAACAGCAGATCTGGCTGAATTACCTGTTGGTGAATTATGTCGAACAAGCGCTGATATAGCCTGAACTCATCTTCAGGTAGGTTGACTTTAGCAAACAGCAGACATTTGGTAAACAGGTAATCAGAAATAGTTAGCGATTGAAACATGTCTTTCTGGTGCAACAGGTCTTTGAGCTGCTTGAACCTTTCAGCCATAAAAAACAGTTCAAGCGGAAATGCATACTGGGAAGGGTTTTCATAGAATTTAGGGAGGAACGGATTGTCTGCAAACTCCTCCAGGATAAGCCTGGCGTTGAAGTGTTTCGACAACATGTGGGCCAGCGTTGTTTTGCCGGCTCCTATATTACCCTCAATCGTAATAAAATGATAGTTCATAATAATTCGCCAAACTTACATAGCCGCATTATACCCATACCAATTTTTTATGCACAGCCAGCGGATCACTACATTCTTTTAAAAGCTGGAGCATACTCTTGTGGAGAACAGGATGAATCATGCCTGGTGCAATTTCATTTATCGGTTCCAGTACAAACCTTCTTTCCTGCATCCTTGGATGTGGAATGGTTAAGCGTGGTTCACTGATCACCTCATCGTTATATAATAAGATATCAATATCGATAATTCGCGGGCCGTATTTTTCACCACGATACCTGCCCATCTGCTGTTCAATAGTAAGCAATGCAGAAAGCAGTGATTCCGGCGTAAGAGGAGTGTCGATCAGCAATACCTGGTTAAGAAAGTCGGGCTGATCTTTCTTCCCCCATGCAGCAGTCTCGTAAAGTGATGACTTTTTAATGAGGGCTCCACAGCTTTTTTCGATTAAAAAGCTGCAGTATTTCATATTGTTCACCCTGTCACCAAGGTTGCCACCTGTCAGTAAAAATGCCTTATTCATAAAAGTATACCCCCCACGTGGGTAAATATCTTTATTTTTGCGGGATAAATAAAACCCGGTATACGTGAGGAATTTTTTTAAGATGTTCTTCGCCGCATTCCTTGCCCTGATCGTTTTTTGCGGTGTGATTTTCCTGATCTTTTCTCTTATTATAGGTGGACTGATGGCGAGCGATATCGCCAAAGTGCCCGCCGGGTCTGTTTTATACATCGACCTTTCCAGGAGCTATTCCGAACGAAAGCAGCAAAATCCCCTGCTTACCCTTACGGGCAATATTGAAGATGAAGTTCCAACATTATTTGAACTAACCCGGATGATACGTAAGGCCAAAGCCGATAGTATGGTAAAGGGCATCTACCTGAAATGCAATAACAATGTAAACGGTTATGCAGCCAGTGAGGAACTTCGCAATGCACTGATAGATTTCAAATCCAGGGGCAAGTTTATTTATGCTTACGGCGATTACATCAGTGAAAAGGCATACCATGTGGCGAATGTTGCCAACAAGATCTATTGCAATCCCAAGGGCATGTTCAACTGGACGGGAATGTCTGTTGAATACGTATATTTCAAGAACCTGTTGAAAAAACTGGAGATAGAACCCCAGATATTCTACGATGGAAAATTCAAAAGCGCTACCGAACCTTTCAGGGAAGAGAAAATGACTGAAGCAAATCGACTCCAGACCTCTGTATGGCTGGGCGATTTATACAATCAATTGCTGTACAACACATCGGGATCAAGACAGATAGATACGGCTAGCCTTCGACGTTATGCCAATGACTATGCCGTTGAAACGCCCCAGGACGCAGTGAGGTTAAAATTTATCGACGGTGTTAAATATGATGATGAAATCAAAGATGAGGTCAAGAAAAGGTTGAAACTTAAGGAAGACGATAAAATTAATTTCATTTCCCCGGGATCATATTTACACGCCATCACGTTGATGGACTATGGCAAAACGAATAAGATCGCGGTAGTGATGGCAGAAGGCGATATCGTGGAT
>JANMMA010000337.1:0-11586 GCA_031372815.1 Sphingobacteriales bacterium | reverse complement strand
TTGGTGTGGCAGGCGATTAGTGAGGCCAGGCAATAAACGACAATCACGGAAAAGGATAGTTGTTTCACTTTAAAAAATTTAACGATATTATTTCTCCCGAACCAATAGCGGCAATGCGTATAGGAACTGCTTGGCTAATCGGAAGGTATGATAAAGATTTATGTTTAAAATGGGTCACTCAAAGATAGGTCAACGTGGAAAAACAACATCGCATCTCGTTTAAAACACCATTGCCATGATAGGCTGCCGGTTTACATTCATATCCCGGAATGACCAGCAGAAAAATCAATACACATAGCTGATATCCGCAATACGCAATCGAACTACGCCCACAGCCAACAATTCAAACACCGTAATACGCATTTTGCATGAACGGTCAAAAGTCATAGGCTTTAAGTAATTGGAAACCAGATATTTCATCGACTATTTCCCTCAATAGGCCGATGCTTCAAAAGAGACCGGACGGATTCGTATATTTAAAAGTTGTGCGTCATGTTTACGCAGACCTCGGTTTAAAATAAGTTTTAAAATCATACGATAAACCTCTTTTATTATGCGCATCCTTTTCTTTGCTATAACCATTTGCTTTGCATTCTCAGACCTTCATTCTCAACAAGCATTTCCGTTTAGTATAAAAGGCAAATTCACGTCAGGCATTCAAAGCGGAACAATTTATTTATACTATTTGGTAAATGAAACAATGCACAAAGACAGTTCCTTGATAAAAAACGGTGTGTTCAGCTTTTCGGGTAAACTGCGGCACCCTTCGCCAGCCACCTTAAAAATTAATAATAAGGTAAAAGATATTTTTATAGAACCAAAGCCAATGACTATTTCATGTGGAGATGGAGAACTTAACAAGATTAAAATAGCAGGGACGAAAAGTCAGCCTGAATTTTTGGACATCACCAACAAACTAAATAGGATTGATAAACGTTGGCAAATAGTGCTTGACACACTTGATGCGGTGAATAGAAGAAGCAACGCGGCATTTCAGGACATGAAAAACTGGGTACTGCAACCTTATTTTGCAGAAATAGGAGAAACCTATCTCGATTTTTTTAATCAACATCCACAATCTTATGTAACGGCTTACTTTTTATCGCTCAACATTTTGGAAGCAAATCAAGGTGCCATGCCTACTGCTCTTTTACAGAACTATTATAACAGTTTCATTTTGCCGGTAAAAGAAAGCTCGTTCGGTCGAAATATTAAAACGGAGCTTACAAACAGAAAAGTAGCAGTACCTGAAACTAAAGCCATGGAATTCACAAAAGCAGATTTGAAAGGTCAACAGCTTTCCTTATCTTCTTTCCGCGGGAAATATGTGTTGCTGGATTTTTGGGGAAGTTGGTGTGTCCCTTGCAGAAAAGGGCATCCCGCTTTGAAGGAAATTTATTATCGCTATAAAGACAAAGGCTTTGACATAATTGGTATAGCTAAAGATGATGACACAAAAGACGCTTGGCTAAAAGCAGTAGAAAAAGACGGGCTTCCATGGCACCAAATTTTAGTTGGCGACCTCGATAACAAGTATAACGTTACGTCTTATCCGACAAAAATATTGATTGACAAACAAGGAATAATAATAGGTCGCTATGGCGAGGAAGAAAAAGAGCTTGATGAAAAGCTTAATTCAATCTTTAAAACCCCTCGTTAGGTAATTTAATTCGACAAATAACACCGCCACACAACATGGGGTTTGGCGTTATTGGGGCAGGTCGTTGGAACTTCGGCTGCAGTTCGCTATCAGGTTCAGTTTCGGCTTGACGTTAATAATTTATCATTAGTTCATATCTTCAATTCTAAAAAAATATTGGGCTTCAGTTGTTGGAGGACGTTTTTCAAATATCCCAACAACGCCAAGCCCTGTTAGTTGTACACAACCCTAAATCAAAATTCCGTTAACCTTGAAGTAACAGTACATACAAGGCAACATCCCTAATAGCCCACTCCACATTGCAGCACATTTGAAAGCCACAAAAAACCCACAGAAAAACACAACCTTGCAGAAGAGCTGCAATAGTCATCACACAAAATTTCTTAGATTTGCAAAATGACAGCAACAATCAAATCATATACCCTTGACCGCAACTATCTCTTCATTCACAAAGAAGCTATTACAACCAGCGATTTTGGTTTAGACAATTCATATGAATTAATTGAAAATGGATTTGGTATCTATTCATCTGAGAGGGTAAAGGACCGGATAGGACCATTGAAATCTAATTTTTTTCGCATTGCACTTTGCAGGAAAGGAACCGTAACTGTGGATTGTGGGATTGAAACCTTTATTCACAGTCGCAATACCATGCACTTCAATTTTCCTTCACAGGTATTTTCACTGTATAACAAAAGTGAAGACATGTTTGCGTATTATATTTTATTTACTGAACAGTTTATTGAAGACTTGCTGCCCATTGGGGCTATACAAAAACAGTTTAATTTTTTTGATTTTCATGGTGTTCCTTTTTTTGAATTAACAGAAGAGGAAGGATTAGAAGCAGAAAGCCTTTTCTTAAAAATAAACACCGAGATAAAAAATAGTTTACCTGCACTTAAACAGTCTATTCAACTTTATGTTAACCTACTGCTTATAACTGCAAACAGAAGTTATATCCGCCAGCAACTCACAAAAATATTTGAACCTAATAAAGAGAATAATCTTGTTGTCCGATATAAAAAACTAATTTCTCAGCATTTTATTACAAAGAGAAACTTATCTGATTATGCTGATATGCTTAATATAAGCATTAATCATTTAAGCAAAACAGTTAAGGAAATAACCGGCTGCACAGCAGGATCTTTTATTGATAACATGCTTACAATGGAAGCTAAAGCATTACTCCGCCATACGGAACTCTCTATAGCTGAAATATCCTACCAGCTTGATTTTTCAGATCCATCGTACTTCAATAAGTTTTTTAAAAAGGAAACAAACACCACCCCGATGCAATACAGGCATCAGCAATAATTTACCATAAATACCCTCTTTTCTACCATAGCCAAGGGCATGTAACGTTGCATTTTTGCATTGTAAAATAAATTACAATGAAAATAGCAATCCTCGGTTCAGGGAATATTGGTGGCACATTGGCTGCAGGGCTTGCAAAACAGAGTCATCAGATTGTTTTAGGACTACGAGATATTACTTCTGCAGATGCAAACGAATTAATCAGCAATTCAAAAAACATCAAAGCTGCTTCTATAACAGATGCAGTTGAGCAGAGCGATATAATCATTATTGCTGTACCACTTGTTGCCGTTCCAGATGTTGCAAAATCTTTGGGTGATGTAAGTGGCAAACTGATTATCGAAACTACCAATGCTTTTGGCAAACCACTTCCCGAATATGGCAATGGCACGGTTGCAATAAAGAAAATTACTGGCAACAATAATGTAGTTAAATGCTTCAACACAATAGGTGCAGAAAATCTTGCGAACCCGGTATTTGGAAATTTTGTTGCCGACACATTTGTTGCAGGCAATAGCAAAGAAGCTAAAGATGTGGCCATACAACTGGCAGAAGATATGGGCTTTGGAAATTGTTTTGACCTTGGTGGTGACGAAGCTTTGCACCTGCTGGAAAGCATTGCACAGGTATGGGGCACATTGGCTTATGGTGCAAAAATGGGCCGCAGGCTTGCATTTAAAGTGCTGTATTAAAACTGCTGCAATAATTTTTTTGAGATGAATGTACAAGTGAGTGACACAACAGGCGATGCCATTAAATACAAATGCTGGTAACCAAAAAATAAAAATGAAAAAATCATACACTATACTTTTCGCAATACTGCTCTTGGGTAATGCAAATGTATTTGCACAGCAGGATACTTCAGAACACAATATAAAATTCCTTGTATTCAGCCGCTTAAATATCGGTGTAACAAGAACACAAGTAGCACCTGTTTTAAAAGACGAAGTAGAAAAAACATGGCAGCTACAAATGAAAGGTATAATCAAAGACATTTATTATGTGAGTGATAAAAGTGGCGTTGTGTTTACTATAGATGCAAAAGATACTACCAATGCAAATAGAATTTTAAGTGTACTGCCGTTGGTAAAACAAAAACTCATACACTTTGATTATGTAGGGCTTATTCCTTACAACGGATACGACATTTTATTTACAGATGAAACAATACAAAATTTAAAAACAAAAAATTAAATATCATGCAACAAAAAATTCTCTATTTCTTTCTATTACTGTTTTCAGTAACACTACTCGTTAATGAAACCAATGCTCAACAAAATATGGTTGGCAGATGGATTAGCGAACAAGCAGAGCCTGTGCCTGCAACGCCTTACTATGGCACAAGAGATTTCAATTTTGAAAAAGCAAGGTGGACAATTACATTTCGTTTATACAAGGATGCTGCACTAACACAGCAACTGCTAAGCCTCACCACTGGCGGACCTTACGAATTAAAAGATGCTTCTGCTTTTATGCCAGGTACTACCAATGCTATATTCAGTTACGATTTTAAAAACATAACCACACTTACCGATGATAATAGTATATTAACTGGCCTTGGCCTTACTTCCTGTGCTTTACAAAAAGGCGTGAAAAAAGATATAACACATACCGGTTGTTCTTTTTTTCACAGTGTAGATTTATATCCACGTGAATATGATATTGTAAAAAGTATTGGAGCAAAATTATATCTCGGGAAACGCAGTGCCGACCTTACTACAGAAGATAAACGACCCAAAGAATTTGGCTACGCATTGGTAAGTGAAAAAGCCAATGCAAAACCAGGCAATGCAGGAGCGAAAACCAATTATCTAAAACTGATTGAAGATAATTTTTATGGTGCTTTTAATACAGGCAATGCAGCTTTGTTTCTTGGCATTACAGCAGAGGAATTTAAAGACAATATGAATGAAAAACCAAGTGGGCATAAAGAAAATGTAGCGTATGCAATAAATGCATTTAAAGAAGGCTATCCCGATTTACACATTGCCATAGAAAAATCATGGTCAAGCGGTAACACACTCACCTGCAAAACAGTTATAACCGGAACAAATACCGGAAAACTTTTTGGTGCCGAACCAACAGGGAAAAAAGTAAGCTTTTCAGCCATTGATATTTTTGAGATTGACAATAATAAAATTGTAAACCTGTGGCATGTAGAAGAAATTGCCAAAATGATGCAACAACTAAAATAAAAAAACAAATATGAACAAGACCATTTTAGTTACCGGTGCTACAGGAAATGTAGGTACGGCCTTATTACAACAGTTGACTACCGTTAAAGAAAAACATCGCTTACTGGTTCGAAATGAGGAAACGGCTAATGCAAAAAAAAATTGGAACAAGGCTACGAAGTAGCTACAGGAGATTTTGCAGACAAAGCCTCTTTGCTGCAAGCCATGAAAGGTATAGAAACTTTTTTTATTCTCGTTCCGTCTGCACCAAACATGGATGAACTTTCAAACAATGCAGTAGATGCTGCTAAGGAAAGTGGCGTTCAGTTAATAGTAAAACAATCGGTGCTTGGTGCCGATGTGCAGGCTAGTGTGGACATACCTCGTTTACATGCAATTGTTGATGATTATCTTAAACAATCAGGCATTGCCTACACCATTATACAGCCCAATAGCTTTATGCAAAACTTTTTAGGTTTTGCAACAACGATTAAACAACAAGGCACCATATATGCCAACTATGCTGAGGGAAAATTCAGCACTATTGATGTTAGGGATATTGCAGCAGTTACAGCAGAAGCTATTGTTACGGCCAATTACAAAAATGAGGTGCTTGGCATTACAGGCCCTGCCGCTGTTGATACAGATGAAGTAGCCGCAGCAATTTCAGCATTTACAGGCAAAGAAATAAAATATGTAGCAGTGCCATCAGAAGTAGCCAAATCTTCCATGCTGCAAATGGGTATGCCAGATTGGTTTGCGGAAAATTTAAAAGGCTTTGGTGAAATTTTCGCTGCCGGTTGGGCAGGCACAGTAACAGATACAGTAGAAAAGGTTACAGGAAGAAAAGCAATCGCTGTCCAACAGTTTGCCAATGATTTTAAAGCATGGTTTAACTAATTAAAATCAATATTGCCCGGTAATAGTGCATATAAAATGAATAACTCCATTTTATATGTTGTACTTGCCATATCCGCAGGCGCAATGATACCATTTCAAAGTGCTATGAACAGCCAACTGGGTATAAGCCTTCAAAGCTCAGGTGGTTTTGTTTTGGGGGAAAATTTTGGTAAGGACGACTATATTTCTCTTTACAGCCAGGGTATGACATACGAATTGTTATTACAACAGAATGGCAATTTAAGTACAGAACCAAGTTCAATGAATGAAGCTTTTAAATGAATAGCCCACGCTAAAGCAAGCACGTTTGCAAGGCACACAAAGCCAGACACAAAGCCAACCTTTCAAAAGAGCCCGCTTTCCCACACACGGGACACACCCTGCTATACGTAGCGACACAGACCGACAGAGTAAAAGCACGAACGCATTACATGAGGTTTGCCAAAATGGGGACGGACGGAAGCCGTGTTTCAACTTTTGTTTATTTAGCTTCAGTTAGCCGGGGCGGACGAATATCTATGACACCAACTTCGGCAATAACTGCTCGTTGGCTGCCATTTCTTTTCAGGCAGATGAGAATTTTAAAATTAGTTTCTTCAAATAAAAAAACAAATGGAGGGCATTTCTCATGAACAAAACATTTTATCTGCTGCTGATGATAGTTGTCTCAATAATTTTAACGGTATGGGCCGTGTATGGGCAAGAACAAAGGAATACCGGAAAGCAAACGTGGGAGTATAAATCAATAGGTATCTATCGGTCTGCTTTAGATAACTCTGAATTTTCAGATTGGTATGAAACTTCAGGGCAAACAGGAAAACAACTTCCTCCCCCGGTTTCAATGCCGGCAAAAGCAAATGAGTTAGGCGACCAGGGGTGGGAACTGGTTTCGGTTACACCGATATCAAATCGCTCATGTCCGGATTGTGCCGGTTTTACAAGCCAAATATCTTACTGGTTCAAGCGTCCGAAATAGAACAATTGAAAGTCATGGTATCACAACAAGATTGCTGAAAGAGGAACTTACAGTTGACCCTTAAACGGTTGAAGCAAGAAAAACGGCAGCCAACAGGCGGCTTGGCAATATGGCGGGACGAAGAATACATTTTCAGCTTATCGTTCGATAAACAGCTTCAGTTCCAGCCAACGAATAATGCCCAGCTGTAGTTCTTGCCATAATCTTTTGTAACTTTATTCAGCAGCAGTTACGGGCTGGCGACGTTCAAATACCGCCACATCGCCAAGCCGTACAGTTATGTGCAAACCCTAAACCGACAGTAACAACATAAAACAATGCAAGACATATTATTTGACTTTATTTCAAAATACATTTCTCTGACAGAAGATGAGAAGAACGCACTCGTTTCTTTGGACATATTTCGCTCGGTAAAGAAAGGGACAACGTTACTCAAAGAAGGACAAAAATCGAAAGATAGCTACTTTGTTTTAAAAGGCTGTATTCGCACTTATTACATAATAGATGGTGAAGAAAAAACAACTGCTTTCTACACAGAAATGGAAGCTTTGACACCCCCTTGTGTAATCAGCAAAACTCCGTCCGAATATTATATAAGTTGTATAGAAGACAGTATTCTTACAATTTCTAATTCTGATATGGGAGTAGAAATAAACAGTAAATTTCCAAAGTTTGAAATAATGTGTAGAATATTGTCAGAAGAATTGTTAGCTAAACAACAAATAGACTTTGACGAGTTTAAAACTTCTTCTCCTGAACAACGATATTTAAATTTATTGCAATCACGACCAGACCTTATTCAACGTGTACCACAGCATCAATTAGCGAGCTATTTAGGTATCAAACCTCAATCATTAAGCAGACTAAGAGCAAGAATTCTTGAAAAAAAGAGCTAACACGTATTTCTTAACTTAAGTGAACGAGTTATTGTGTCTCGCCAATTCACTTTTGCATTATCGTTTCACATAAAAAGGAAAGAAATGCAAAAGAAATTTTTATGGGTTGGACTTGCCTTAGTGTTGACAAGCAGTTTAAAGGTGAATGCACAAAATGCCAAAAAAGACAGCATTTATAAAAAGTGGTTTGTTGGGAGTTCATTCTTGATGTTAGGAAATTTTTCCAAAGTAAACAACCCTGAGTATATACAATTAAATGTTGGATATAGGATAACACCTAAAGATGTTGTTTCCTTTGAATTTAAAAGATCCATTTATTCTTGGCCAATAGGTATCCCTTTTGGACCATCATTTGATGCACCGGGAGAAAACTATCCTGGCCATGCACGCATACTTGCACCTACATTAGGATACCAGCGTTTTTGGTGGAAAGGATTTTATACATCCGTTCATGTATTGAATGCTTTTGAAAAATATATGGATGAGAATAAAAAAAAGATTGGAAATGGATACACGTTATATCTGAACTTCCATTTGGGTTACCAGTTTAAGTTTTTTAAAAACCGGTTCTTTTTTGAACCAGCTATTGGATGTAGTTATTGGCCTGTAAGAACTAATATTCCGGAATCTTTTAAATTAGTAGAAAAAAAATGGCCTAAGTACTTTATTCAACCTGGGCTTCATTTTGGGTATAATTTTTAAAATTACAATGATTAGTTGAAGGCAGTTATTTGCACCCAATATGGTTCTCCTGAAGATTTGCAACTTCCCTATAAGACTGGATCTTATTCAACGTGTGCCACAACACCAATTAGCAAGTATTTTAGGTATAAAACCACAATCACTGAGTAAATTAAGATCAAGTATTTTGGAAAAAAGAAAAGAGAAACTTCATTTCTTAACTTAAGTGAACGTTGTTAAGTCTATTTCCAATCTTTCTTTGCAGCATCGTTTAACATCAATTAAAAAAGAAATGAAAAGGAAAATTATGTTCATTGGTTTTGTCATAATGATGACAAGCACGCTCCAACTCAAAGCACAATATGCTAAAACAGACAGCACTTACAAGCGGTGGTTCGTTGGTAGCACTATATTTTTATTAGGTAATTTGTCTTCTACAAATCCCCCAAACTTCGTTCAACTCAATGTAGGCTATCGGATTACAGGAAAAGATGTAATTACATTAGAAGCAAAAACCTGGAAATATGCTTGGCCGAATGGTATTCATCCATTTTTAAACAAATCATACGGAAAGCCGGAAGAAGAATTTCCGGGGTATATTCGTGAGTATGGCATTTCAGTAGCTTACCAACGATTTTTGTGGAAAGGTTTATATGCCGAACTTAATGTAATGCCTGCTTGGCAAATTTTTGTGAATGTTGACGGCAAAAAAATTGATAATGGTTTTCAGATTTTCAATACCTACCGCGTTGGTTATCACATCAAACTTTATAGGGACAAATTTTTTATTCAACCATCAATTGCAATTACTCATCGTGCTTATCACACAAAAATGCCTGATGGGTTTAAACAGTTAGACGATAAATGGTCGAAATTTGTCTTCGGAGAACCGGGATTTCATTTTGGGTTTAATTTTTAGTTGATAATTTATGAATACACTACTCTACACATATGAAATGACTTATTCCATCTTTGGATTACAGCCCATGCAACAGGAGGTAAAGTTCGCACACTCAACTGGCAAGATGTAGTTCACCGTGGGGATACACCACAACTTTGGACAATGACTTTTGACGACTACGTAAAACTTCAGAAAAATCATACTTAACATAATATATATTATCAGACAGATGAAAATGTGTTGATTGGAAAACGTGTTAAGTGTGAAAGTCAAAATGAGCAAATCATATAGACGGGATTTGCAGTTATCGGGTTACGAGATGAAGCTATTATCTATCTACCATTTCTCCGGAAGCAAATTGAAGTTTGCTGAGGCTTTTATACAATCCTTCTGGAATTTCCATTAATTCCTGGTGAGTTCCGCTTTCAACAACATGGCCTTTATCAAGGACGCAAATACGATCTGCATTTCTTATCGTTGATAAGCGATGGGCGATCACAAACGACGTTCGGTTTTTCATAAGGTTTTCCAAAGCGTCCTGAACAAGCGATTCTGATGCTGAATCGAGCGAACTTGTAGCTTCATCCAGGATCAAAATAACAGGATCTTTTAAAATGGCCCTTGCTATGGCGATACGCTGCCTTTGTCCGCCGCTTAATTTAATTCCTCTTTCTCCCACAATGGTTTGATAACCTTCCGGAAAACCGGAAACAAAATCATGCGCATATGCTTTTTTCGCCGCTTCAATGATTTCTTCATCTGTTGCGTCTGGTTTTCCGTAGGCAATATTTTCCCTGATGGTTCCGCCGAACAACATTACATCCTGCGGCACAAACGCCATTTGCTGTCTCAACTGTGATAATGGAATGTTGGTTCCGTCTTTTCCGTCGTACAGAATAACTCCGCTATCTGGCTTATAAAATTGAAGTAAAAGGGACACCACAGTAGATTTACCTGCGCCACTGGGTCCAACTAACGCCACCTGCTCACCGGGCAATACTTCAAGGTCCAGGTTTTTTAGTACCTGCATTTCCCTTCTCGAAGGATAAGCAAAATTGACTTTTTTGAAAGCAACTCCGCCTTCTAATCTAAACGCTTCTTTCAGCGGCTCTTTAATAACTGAAACAGACTCGCCCGGCTCTTTTAATAATTCCCTTACCCTTTGTGTGGCTCCCAGTGTTTTTTGAAGCTGGCTGTACAAGTCGGCGAATCCCGCCATACTTCCGCCTACAAATGAAGTATAGATCACGAAAGCAGTTAAGTCGCCAAATGATAACTGCCCCTGTTGCATAAGTCCAACCCCAAACCATACGACAAAAATGATTGTCCCAAATAAACTGAACATCAGGAAAGACACGAACAATCCCCTGACCTTCCCATTTCTTACCGCCAGGTCCACCACTTTTCGAAGGCTTGATGTATATCGGCTGATCTCAAACCATTCATTTGAAAAAGCTTTTACATTGCTAATACCCTGTAAAGTTTCCTGCACCACGGTATTTGAATCTGCCAGTTTATCTTGCGCTTCACGCGATAAACCTCGAATTCTTTTTCCAAACACAACCGCTATTATGATGATCACCGGTATTACTGATAACATAACGCCGGTAAGCTTTGGAGAGATATAAAAAATAAGTCCGATCCCTATAATCAGTGTAAGAAAGCCGCGCAAAATTTCAGCCAGCATTAAGGTAAGCGCATCCTGAATTTGCGAAAGGTCTGCGCTTAAACGGCTCGACAATTCACCCACCCTGCGTTGCGCAAAAAAATCCATCGGTAACTGGATCATCCTGTTATACACTTCCTTTCTTAGGTCGGCCAGGGCATTTTCACCGGCATAACTGAAAAAATAAACCCTCCCATAGGAAAATGCCATTTGCATTATTAAAATACCAAGCATCCACAAGGCTATAGTATTGGGACTGATCACAATCTCTCCTTTTGACATCGCATTGGCACTGTCAATCAACCTCTTCCTTAATGTTGGGAACGACAGCGTGGTCATGCTAGATAGGACAATGACAATCAGTCCGCCACCGATCCAGGCACGGTATGGTTTAATTAACCGAAACAAGGCCAACGCC
>JANMMA010000305.1:0-8484 GCA_031372815.1 Sphingobacteriales bacterium | reverse complement strand
CCTGCCTGTTCATAAGCGCTCCAGAAAAAGACCACGAAGAAGGAGACAACAAAAATGGCGATGATCCGCTGGGTCTCTACTTTGGAGAGTGATTTATCGGAAAAGATTACATATAAGATCACCGCCAGTGAAGCAAGCAGAAGCCAGGTGAGATCAAATATCTCCCGAACGTGGACATATAGCAGGCCCATGGCAAGAGCCGCAAGCAGGATTATTCCACCAATACCTCCAACAGAGATCGGTTTGCGGAGGAACGAATTGGATGTTACCATATGCTCAGGAGTATCCCCGATGGGTTTATTTTCATGGTTCACCAGGTATTTGTCTTTTAACTTATACATGGTAAACACACTGATCAGCATGCCTATACTACCTGCGAGAAATGCCCATTTGAAATCATCGGGATTGCCCGTATTGCCCACCAATCCGCATACAAAAGGACCCACCATTCCACCAACATTAATACCCATATAGAAAATCGTGTAGGCTGCATCAGTTCTTTTATCACCTGTTTTGTATAGCTGTCCAACCATCGATGAAATGTTCGGTTTAAAGAAACCATTTCCCGCGATCATCAAACCCAGGCCGAGATAAAACAGCAGGGAAGACATTTCGGGCGCCGATCTATACAATGACGAACAGAAAAATAAAACGATTTCGGCGATAGCCATGACAATTCCGCCGAACATGATGGATCTCCTGTTCCCCCAGTACCTGTCAGCGACATATCCGCCCACCAGGGGGGTAAGGTATATCAGGCTGGTATAGCCGCCATAAAGGTTAGAAGCGAAAGGTTTACTGAACATTAATGCCTGTGTCATAAAGTAAACCAGGATTGCCCTCATCCCGTAATAGTTGAATCGTTCCCACATTTCTGTAGCAAACAATACATACAAACCCCTGGGTTGTTTCTCGCTGTCCTGAACTGCATCCATCGCGACAAAATTTATATAAAAGTATATCTGCTGAAAATAATGAAATATTCATAAGCAGATGGCTGAAAAATATACGGTACTTTTTTTTGACCTTTAATAAGATGGCCTGTTGAGCTTTACCATTCGTGAAGACTGAAAAAATGGATGGTGGTATTTTGTTATATTTGCCGGGATGTTTTCTCCGGATTATCTTGATCCCGTAAAACAGCCCGTATCTCAATATCAAAGAATGAAACCAATCAGAATACTGCTCCTTGGATCAGGCGGACGTGAACATGCGATGGCCTGGAAGATCTCCGAAAGTAAGCACTGCGAGAAATTATTTATAGCACCCGGTAATGCTGGAACGGATACCTGCGGTGACAACGTCGACATCGCCATCAATGACTTTCTGGCCATTCAATCCTTTTGTTTAAGAGAACATATTGATATGGTGATTGTAGGGCCTGAAGAACCGCTGGTGAACGGGATATATGATTATTTTCAGTCTGATGCGGCACTCCGCAATATTGCCCTGATCGGTCCGTCGAAGGATGCTGCAAGGCTCGAAGGCAGTAAAGCTTTCGCCAAGGCATTCATGCTTCGGCACAGTATTCCTACGGCCAGTTATCGTGAATTCGATACTATTAACTATGAGGAAGGCGTTGCATACCTGCAGGGACACACGATTCCGATAGTCCTTAAGGCCGACGGACTAGCCGGCGGAAAAGGTGTGATCATCTGCAATAACCATGTGGAAGCCATGGCGGAGTTTGAACTGATGTTGCAGCATTCAAAGTTTGGACAGGCTGGTGAAAAAGTTGTGGTAGAAGAATTTCTCCAGGGTATTGAGTTGAGCGTTTTTGTTCTTACTGATGGCAAAAGCTACCTGTTATTGCCTGAAGCGAAGGATTATAAACGTATCGGCGAAGGGGACCATGGTTTGAATACCGGCGGTATGGGTGCAGTGAGCCCTGTGCCGTTTGCCGACGCAGCATTTATGGAAAAAGTTCGGGTGCGTATCATTGAGCCAACAGTACAAGGCTTGCAGCAGGAAAACCTGGAGTATAAGGGATTTATTTTTTTTGGACTCATCAGTGTAGACGGTGAGCCATTTGTGATTGAATATAATTGCCGGATGGGTGATCCCGAAACCGAAGTGGTGATCCCAAGGCTGAAGTCGGACCTGGTGGAAATCTTCATGGCGGTATCACAGCAGCGGCTAAACGAAATCAGGCTTGAAACTGATCCAAGGGCTACGGCTACCGTAATGGCGGTAAGTGCGGGTTATCCGGGTCCGTACGAAAGAGGATTTGAGATCGAAGGGATTGACATACTCAACGAGGATGACGTACTGGTATTCCATTCAGGTACCACGATGCTCGGGGATAAACTGGTCACCGATGGCGGAAGGGTACTCACCGTTACCGCTTACGGTGAAAGTATTGTTAAAGCCGTTAGCCGTTCTAATAAGATCATGGAGTTCATTTACTTCACGGGTATGTATCACAGAAAGGACATCGGATATGAGTTTACGTGATAAATGATTAACCAAATCATTATTGCCAATGCGTAACGCTTATCAATAAACTATAAACATTTGGGGCTTAATCCAATAAAACAGAATATCCCCCGTTGTTTATTCGGAATAATTCTTCAATTTTGCCTCCATTAACGAAAAACCAATATCGCCTGAACAATGGGACTTTTTAACTGGTTTACCCAAGATATTGCCATTGACCTTGGAACTGCCAACACGCTTATCATCCACAACGACGAGATAGTAGTGAACGAACCTTCGATAGTTGCTCTAGACCGCAATAATCCTAAGAACGTACTGGCCGTTGGAAAAAAGGCGCTGATGATGCACGAGAAAACGCATGAAAGCATCAGAACAGTCCGTCCTTTGAAAGATGGCGTGATAGCAGATTTCAATGCCGCTGAGCTCATGATCAGGGAAATGATCAAGATGATCTATCCCAAGAAGCCGCTTTTCCCCCCAAGTTGGAGAATGATGATCTGCATCCCTTCAAGTATTACTGAGGTGGAAAAAAGGGCCGTGCGCGACAGTGCAGAACAAGCTGGAGCAAAAGAAGTGTACCTGCTGCATGAACCCATGGCAGCGGCCTTAGGTATAGGAATTGACGTGGAAGAACCGGTGGGTAATATGATCATTGATATTGGTGGTGGCACCACCGGTATTACGGTAATCGCACTTGCTGGTATTGTATGTGACCAATCGATACGTATTGCGGGCGATGAATTCACAGCAGATATTATGGAAGCCCTCAGGCGTTATCATAGCCTGTTGATTGGTGAAAGAACTGCAGAACAAATCAAGATACAGATCGGTGCAGCATTGAAAGACCTCGAATCGCCACCAGATGATATTCCTGTGAACGGACGCGACCTGGTAACAGGTATCCCCAAGCAGATTATGGTGTCGTTCCAGGAAATAGCTGAAGCACTTGACAAATCCATCTTTAAGATCGAAGAAGCTATATTGAAAGCACTTGAGACGACGCCTCCTGAACTGGCGGCAGATATTTACCGTCGTGGACTCTACCTTACAGGTGGGGGTGCATTACTCAGGGGCCTTGATAAAAGGCTGAGCCAAAAAATAAAGTTGCCGGTCCACGTTGCTGATGATCCGCTGAAAAGTGTGGTCAGGGGTACGGGCATAGCACTTAAAAATTACTCGCGGTATCCTTTCGTGATGAGATAATGCGTAACATTTTTTTATTCATCGCCAGGTTCAGTAACCTTTTCTTCTTCCTGTTGCTGCAGGCGGTGGCACTTACCATGCTCTTCAGGTACAATAGATTCCATGAAGCGGCATACATGAACGTCGCCAATGAAGCCACAGGGAAAGTATTCCTAAGGTATAATGGCATCCAGACCTATTTCAGCCTCAAAAAAGAAAATGACAAATTGCGCGAGCAAAATGCAGCATTACTAAATAAATTTAAAGTTGATTTCAGCGCTCCGGATAGCTCTACGCAATTAGTCACCGATACTGTTCGCATCGATTCGCTAGAACAATACCGGAAATTCCTTTTTCTTTCCGCCAAAGTGATCGGCAATACCGTAAACGCGCAAAATAATTACCTCACGCTCCATCGTGGCTACAACCAGGGTGTAGACGTGAATATGGCGGTTGTAGGTCCTGAAGGTATTATTGGGAAGATCATTAATGTGAGTCCTAATATGTCCGTGGTAATGAGCCTCCTGCACCGCAAAAACAGCGTTGTGGCGTTGCTGAAGAAGGGTAGCGGCTTTGGTGAAATAGTGTGGGATGGAAAGGATCCCAGGTATGTGACGCTTACCAAGATTCCGCGGACGATTAAGATCAATAAAGGTGATACTGTTGTGACCAGTCCTTATTCGGATATATTTCCGGCAGGCCAAACCGTGGGTACGGTGGAAGAAATTGCAGAAGAAAAAGCCACCAGCATGTATAGCCTTAAAGTGAAGACAGCAACCAACTTCTATTCTATTCAGCACGCTTATGTCGTTAAGAATTTGCAGAAAGCAGAAATGGATTCCCTCCTGAAAAAAGTGAAGAAAGACTAATGAGCAACCTGCTGAAAAATATTATTCGTTTCATTTTTTTTATCCTGCTGCAGGTATTTGTACTGGATAATATACCGCCGCTTCATCGTTTCATTATACCTTACCTGTATTTTCTTTTTGTGCTTTGGCTGCCCTTCAAAATATCCCGGGGAGGATTGTCGCTTTTGGGATTTCTATTCGGCCTGACGCTTGATTTTTTCACGAAGACCCCCGGCCTCCACGCTGCAGCGTGTACACTGATTGCTTATGTGCGTCCCTTTATCATCAGCCTGCTGATGCCCAAGGAGTCGTATGAGATCAGCTATGCTGAACCTTCCATCACCAGTATGGGCCTTATGCCGTATTCCGTATATGTGCTTATACTCACGGTATTGCATCATAGTTACCTGGTATTTTTAGAATGGCTCGAATTTGGCAATTTCTTTTTCTTTCTGGGAAAAGTATTCGCAACAACTGGAATAAGCCTGTTGCTAATACTGATCACGGAGATATTATTTATAAGGAAGTCGAGGTACCGGACCAATGTGGCGTAAATTGCCCCGAGATCAGAAACCCTTTTACAAAGCCGCAATGCTTTATTAATTTGCATCAGCAAAATGCCCGTTTTTAACCAATCCCGTCAAACCGTTATCCGCCTGATAGTACTGGCGGTTTTTGTTATTCTTATCATTAGGCTGTTCATTTTACAAATACTCTCACCGCAGTACCAGATCCAGGCGATGGATAATGCGGTAGACCGTAAAGTTATCTACCCCGACCGTGGACTGATCTTCGACCGGAAGAATAAGCCCATTTTGGAAAACACCGTTACACACGACCTGATGATACTTCCCACCCAGCTTAAGGGCGTAGATACTATCGGGCTCTGCCAGGTGCTTGGAATAGATACCTCCGAATTCAGGCAAAGACTTATTACGTCAATTATCCGTAACGGACGGTATCGCCCATCCGTGTTTGAAGCATCCTTATCAATCGAAAAGTTTGTGAAGATGCAGGAAAATATTTACCGCTTTGAGCCGGGCTTCTATCTGCAGGACAGGCCCATCAGGTCATACCCATATAAAGTGGCAGAACACGTACTGGGTTATATAGGAGAAGTGGATTCTAATATACTTAAGCGCACCAAATATTATTACCAGCTGGGCGACTATATGGGACTGACAGGTATTGAACGGTACTATGAGAATATCCTGATGGGGCAGCGTGGTGTGCAATACCGGCTTAAGGATAATAAGAACAGACTGGTTGGATCTTATGAGAACGGATCTTTTGATACAGCAGCTATTGCCGGAAGAAGCCTGAGAACTTATATGGATATTGAAGTGCAGGTACTGGCGGAAAAACTTATGGCCAATAAACTTGGCGCAGTGGTTGCTATCGAGCCCAAAACAGGCGGTATTATCGCTATGGCAAGCGGCCCCACGTACGATCCAAACCTGCTTACAGGATCGGAAAGAAAAAAGAATTTCTCATGGCTTCTGAGTGATACTGCCCGTCCTCTTTTTAACCGCGCCATCAAAGGACAATACCCACCTGGGTCTACCATAAAGCCAACACAGGCGCTGATCGCATTGGACGAAGGGGTGATCACACCTTCCTATGGCATCGGCTGTAATGGTGTGTACTATGGCTGCAGAAGGCCTATCAAATGCACAGAAAAATGGGCAGGACATGCTGCCAATCTCCGGTTGGCCATTGCACATTCCTGCAACTCTTATTTCTCCAATGTATACAGGCTTGCCGTAGATAATCCTAAGTACAAAAATGTAGACGACGGTTACGCGCAATGGAAAAAGTATATGAACTCATTCGGCTTTGGTGTAAAATTAGGTATCGACGTTCCGAGTGAAGATGATGGCCTTGTAGTGGATACTAGTTTTTACAACAGGTTATATAACAATTCCTGGAACTCATGTACGAATGTTTTTCTTGGCATCGGCCAGGGTGAACTACAGGCCACTCCTTTGCAGATGGCCAATATGATGTGTATCATTGCCAACAGGGGATATTACTATACGCCACATTTTGTGGATAGTATCGATGGTATAGGAGAGGGCGACAGCATTTTAAAACCGTTCAGGATCAAACACGAAGTGACCCATATACCAGATGATATTTATGAAACCGTGCAACTGGGTATGCAGGATGTGGTGGACAATGGTACGGGAAGGGTAGCCAGGATTCCGGGTATTGCAGTAGCCGGCAAAACAGGAACAGCAGAGAACTACGGAATCATTTATGGTAAAAGGGAAAAACTGGAAGACCACTCCTGGTTCGTTTGCTTTGCCCCGCGTGAAAATCCTCGTATAGCCGTAGCCGTTATTGTGGAAAATGCGGGTTTCGGTGCTACGTGGGCAGGTCCGATTGCCGCAGTGATCATGGAGAAGTATCTGAATGATACACTGAGTACAGAGCGTTTGAAGGATTACGAAAGGGTAGTGGCAAAAGAGATTATGCTTCCCATTGTTAAGCAGAAAAGAATGCGGCTTGATTCTTTACGCCGGGTCAAGATTGCCCTTGAGATGGGCGATAGTTCAGTGCTGCATAATGCATTGCCAGCCGCACCTGAATCACCGAAGATCGATGTTAACGTAGAAAAGAAAAAGGTTGTGCCGCCACCTCCTATGAAAGATTCAGTGCCACGGCAGAAAAAGGCCGATAGTACAAAAGCTGAAGCAGCGATATTAAGAAAATATGGTAATGTGTTGAATGCGGTAATGTGCTGATATTAGGATCACCTCATAAAACAACTAATTGAATAATAACCCTGAAATATCAAAAGGAGTTGACTGGTTTACGGTATTGCTGTATATACTGCTGGCGGGCATCGGTATTATGAGCATTTTTGCCGCTACTTACCATAATGAAGATATTATCCAGGGTTTTTTGTCGCTTAAAACTGATTATAGCCGGCAATTTCTTTATCTGGTGATCAGTATTGTACTGGCAACATTTATACTGCTCACCGATAGTAAGTTTTTCACGGCAACGGCAAACCTTTTTTATTTTATCGGTATTCTGTTGTTATTACTTGTATTTCCTTTTCACACGGAAGTTAAAGGCACCAATTCTATCATCAGGTTTGCAAATTTTCAATTACAACCTGCCGAGCTTTGTAAGGTTTTTGTAAATCTTGCACTTGCAAAATACCTGTCGCGCGTCGACACTGATTTTACCAAACTGCGATCACAAATGATCGCTGCAGCATTGGTAATATTTCCCGCAATCATTACCATACTTCAAAGTGAAACAGGCCTGGCGCTTGTTTATTTTTCATTTTTCCTGGTAATGTATCGTGAGGGCCTTCCCAGCGGAGTACTTATTGTTGGGTTTTCATTGGCTGTGCTGGTAGTGGCCACACTATTGCTTGATCCGAATGTGCTTGCGACTTTACTTACCGTTACAGCAGGAGTTGCCATTTATTTACTGCGCAGGCAGATCAAGCGTGACCGCGGCATCTTAATCGCCGTGGTGGCGATCTGGTTTATTTCTGTGGGTATACAGCGGTTTGCTGTTCCGTTTTTCTTCAATAATATACTAAAGCCCTACCAGGTACAACGAATCTACGCAACGGTGGGAAGGGATTTCCCGGTCGATCCAAAAACCATGTCTGAGGAAGATATCAGGAAAGTAGAAGATAAGAAAAAAGCCAGCTCCTATAATGTTAAGCAGAGCAAGATCGCCATCGGCTCAGGCGGCTTTATGGGAAAGGGATTGTTGAAGGGCACGCAAACGAGGTATGATTTTGTCCCTGAACAACGAACTGATTTTATTTTTTGTACCATAGGCGAAGGCTTTGGTTTTGTAGGCAGTTTCATCTTGCTGCTACTTTACCTTGTTTTACTGTTCCGAATTATTTTTATTGCTGAACGACAACGGAGCACATTCAGCAGGTGCTATGCTTATGGAGTTGCGGCTGTATTGCTGTTTCACGTACTGATCAATATCGGAATGACTGTTGGATTGGTTCCCGTAATTGGCATTCCATTACCTTTTC
>JANMMA010000246.1:0-6334 GCA_031372815.1 Sphingobacteriales bacterium | reverse complement strand
CGCAGTCCAAAATGCAGCCAGTGCGGGCTAAGGGAAATGTGTATTTACTATCATAAAAAAATTGTTACGGGTAAAATGCCTTCTCAGTGAGATTGGATTGGCAAATGTAAAACTGTGAAATCGGAAAAATCCGCAATTCGCTATCCGCAATCCCGCATTCGCGGGATAGGTCCATAATCGCCGCAGGCCTCAATCCGCTAATTCGCCAACCCGCCAATCCGCCAATTGTAAAAGAATCCGCAATTCGCAATCCGTAATCCGCAATCTTTACCTAATTTCCTTGTTCAACGATAAGCTTATGCGAACAACAGTGAGGGTGCAATTATCCATGATGATGTTCCTTGAGTTCTTTATCTGGGGTTCATGGTACGTGACCATGGGAACTTATCTTGATAAAGTATTGAAGGCAGATGGTATTGCCGTGGGCGCAGCGTACAGCGCAATGGCGATAGCCACGATCATATCGCCTTTTATTGTAGGCATGATTGCAGATCGTTTTTTTGCCGCCCAAAAAGTACTTGGCATTCTTCACCTGGTTGGTGCAGCATTACTATTTTATCTCACCCGGATTGGTGATGCAGGATCATTCTACTGGATACTTTTACTTTACTCTTTATGTTACGCCCCTACACTTGCGTTAGCGAATTCTGTTGCGTTCCGTCAAATGCAGGATCCCAGTAAAGAATTTCCATCGATCAGGGTATTAGGTACGATAGGCTGGATAGCAACTGGATGGATGATCGACAAGGTTTTCCATATCGGCACAGAACAACTGGCCTTCACTTTTAACATGGCTGCGGTTGCTTCGCTGGTACTCGGTGTTCTAAGCTTCTTCCTTCCCGATACACCGCCAAAGGCAAAAGGCACGAAGGCAAGTTTTTTGCAGATTCTCGGAGCAGATGCTTTTGTATTATTTAAGGATCGGTCATTCGTCATATTTTTTTTATCCTCTGTGCTCATCTGCATACCGCTATCGTTTTATTACAGTTTCACCAATTTATACCTCACCGAAGCAGGCATGAAAAACGTGACATCCAATATGACGTTCGGACAATTCTCCGAAGCTTTTTTCATTTTACTGATACCATTTTTCTTTCGCCGTCTCGGCGTTAAATGGATGATCGCCGTTGGTATGATCGCCTGGGCCTTACGATTTTTGTGTTTTGGATTTGGTGATGCCGATGGATTATTATGGATGTTATATGCAGGAATTATTTTACATGGTGTATGTTTCGATTTCTTTTTTGTGACTGGCCAGATATATACCGATAGTAAAGCCGGGCTGGCCATACAAAGCCAGGCACAGGGAATGATTACTATGGCCACATACGGCATCGGCATGTGGATCGGTACGATATTATCAGGCTATGTAAAAGACTATTACACGGTATCCGATATTGTCCATTGGAAATCAGTATGGATGGTACCGGCAGGAATTTCTGTCGTGGTACTGATCTTGTTTATATTGTTTTTTACAGACAATAAGCGTTCTGCAGTTCATGCAGAACCAGTTCATATGGTGTAACAACATTTCAATCATCAAATTATCAATGTTATTGTATGAGAGTTTCTATGCTCGGTTCAGGATTCATCGGAAGGTTTTATGCGGATTCCATTCAGGGTCTGAGAAGCAGGGATAATATTGTCTCTATTTATTCAAGGCGGGAAGAGAGTGCAAAGAAATTTGCCGACGATTACGGTTGTAAGCACTGGACCACCACCATGGAAGAATCAGTGGCACATCCGGAAGTTGATGTGGTATGCATTTCACTTCCCAACAACCTTCACGAAGCCGCAGTACTGCTTGCCTGTAAGCATAAAAAAGCAGTGATCACCACAAAACCCCTCGGAAGGAATGCAGCCGAAGCAAAAAGAATGCTAGAGGCAGTGGAAGCGGCAGGTATATTTCACGGATACCTGGAAGACCTTGTCTATACGCCTAAGTTCATCAAAGCTCACGAAAGTGTCCGAAGCGGTTCAATCGGCAGGGTATTGTGGGCTAAATCGAGGGAAACCCATCCTGGCCCTCACTCCGACTGGTTCTGGGATATTGAACAGGCCGGCGGCGGTTGTATCCTTGACCTCGGTTGCCATTGTGTGGAGATCACGCGCAGTTATATCGGTAAAGATATCAGGCCGGTTGAAGTGATGTGCTGGGCCGACACGCAGGTAAAACCAATAGACGCGGAGGACCACGCTATAGGACTCATCAAATATGAGAATGGCGCGATTGCGCAATTTGAGGTGAGCTGGACGTTTAGGGGCGGACTAGATCTTCGCGACGAAGTAATGGGAAGTGAAGGAACGATATGGATCAATAGTTTTTTGCGTACGGGTTTTGAAATGTTCACGACGGGAAAAGGGGCCGACTATGTCGCGGAAAAAGCAGAAAGTAATTCGGGCTGGCTGTTCCCCGTTGGCGATGAACTTAATGAATTAGGCTATAATCATATGTTCTTCGATATGTTCAGTGCCATTGAAAAAGGCATTGCACCAAAAGAAACTTTTTACGATGGTTACGTAGTGAACTGTGTACTTGATGCAGCGTATAAATCAGCCAAAACAAAACTCTGGGAACCTGTAGTCCTTGACATCTGGAGAGGTAGAACAGGCGTTGGCAAAGACAGCCACCTGATAGAATACGACGCAGAACACTATCTCGTAAAAGAAGAAATGACGCACTACGGTGCGCAAAAATTGATTTTAAAAAATAAAGCAACAGGGAAGATTATTGAGAAAACGATGTAGAAAATTTTCAGTTTTACTTAAAGTAGTGATTTAATTTTTTCCACTAACTCCGACTTAGTAATAGGAATACCCATCACTTTATTATGCGGTATAGCATCAACAAAGTATTGATCCCTGATGATTTTGACCAATTGTCCATTATTGATTTCAGGAACAAGAACCTTATCATAATTTCTCAGGATGGTTCCTAAGTTTTTAGGGAAAGGTCGGATATAACGGAGATGCGCATGCGCAATAGCATGACCCTGGAGATTCAGTTCAGCAACGGCACTTTTGATGGAGCCGTAAGTACTACCCCAACCAAGTACCAGTATTTTTCCTTTTTCAGGACCACTATCAAGCTTTTGTTCAGGAATATAATCAGCGATCCTGTCCACCTTAGCCTGCCTTACATTAATCATGTGCTGGTGATTGTCAGGATCATAACTCACGTTGCCGGTAATATCCTGCTTTTCCAATCCACCTATCCTGTGTTCAAGCCCTGGTGTACCGGGTATCGCCCATGGCCTGGAAAGTTTTTCGTCGCGCTGGTAAGGCATCAGCTTTTCTTCACCTTCATCCAACTGCTTCTTAAAATTAACCTTGATTGGCTTAAGGTCGTCTGCTACGGGGTATTTCCAGGGTTCAGCGCCGTTGGCTATATATCCGTCACTCAATAATATTACAGGCGTCATGTGTTGCACCGAAATCCTAACAGCTTCATAGGCAGCTTCGAAACAGTCACTTGGCGTTGATGCTGAAACTATAGGCATCGGGCATTCTCCATTCCTGCCATAGTATGCCTGTAACAGGTCACTTTGTTCGGTTTTGGTGGGAAGTCCGGTCGACGGTCCACCACGTTGAATATTAATAATGATCAGCGGAATTTCCATCATCACAGCAAGTCCCATGGCTTCTGCTTTCAGCGCCATACCCGGGCCGGAGGTGGTGGTGATGGCAAGGCTTCCTCCATAACTGGCACCAATAGCCGAAGAAATGGCAGCGATCTCATCTTCTGCCTGAAAAGTTCTTACCCCAAAATTTTTATACCTGCTTAATTCATGAAGGATATCAGAAGCCGGTGTGATGGGGTATGATCCCAGGAATAGTGGAAGCTCACTTTTTTGTGAGGCAGCAATAAGGCCATAAGATAATGCCTGGTTACCCATAATGGAGCGGTAGCTACCGGGTTCCATCTTTGCCTTCTCCATAGTATACCTGGTGGTAAATGTTTCCGTTGTATCGCCAAAATTAAACCCTGCCTGCAGTGCCTTGATATTACTATTCATAATATCATCCTTCTTACCAAACTTTTCCCGGAGAAAAGAGATGGTATTATCCATATCCCGATTGTACATCCAGTAAAGGAATCCCAGTACAAACATATTCTTGGCGCGGTCCTTTTCCTTCATCCCCATGGTGAACTCTTTCAGGGCTTCCCGGGTCATCTTCGTTACATCCATCCTGATGACGTCGAAACCTTCAAGGGAATTGTCCTCCAAAGGATTTATTCCTTCCGGATAATTGGCAAGCCTGAGGTTCCTGGAATCAAATCCATCCGTATTCACAATGATCTTGCCGCCTCTTTTGATGGCTTTCATATTGGTTTTCAACGCTGCTGCATTCATGGCTACCAGTACATCACAATCGTCGCCGGGGGTATATACAGGCGACGAAGAAAAACGTAGCTGGTATCCGCTCACGCCCGGTATGGTGCCCTGGGGTGCCCTGATTTCTGCAGGGAAGTCGGGAAAAGTGGCAAGGTCAATACCGAGCATCGCGGTATTATTGGTAAATTGGCTACCTGTTAACTGCATTCCATCACCACTGTCTCCTGCAAACTTGATAACCACATCCTGGAGTAATTCATCTTTCCTGCTCATAGAACTCGTAATCGTTTGCGCGAATTTACGTTAGATTTGACATCTTGATTATGATGAATTCATTTTATACCTTGTTTTATATAAATACTATCTATGGCAATTTTTAAATCGGGAAATCCAACCCTTAGCGAGAAAACTTTCGAAAAATCCCTGACCGCCAACGAAGATGGCATAATGACCGCCAGGGGCACCATGAATAAGTTTGGCTTTCTATTTCTGATGGTGATGGCCACAGCCATTTTCTCCTGGAATTCATTCTTCGGCGGAAAAGATGTTACGAGCTACATGTGGATCGGAATGATAGGCGGACTGATAACTGCCCTCGTGATCATTTTCAAACAAACCTGGGCCCCCTATCTCGCACCAGCCTATGCATTATTTGAAGGGCTATTTGTTGGATCTATCTCAGCAATCTACCAGAATGCATTTGGTGCACTGGCACCTTCCATAGTGTTGCAGGCTGTACTGCTGACATTTGGTACCGTTGTATCGATGTACTTCCTGTTTAGCTTCAGGATTATTAAAGCCACGGAAAAGTTAAAGTCTGTAATATTTATGGCCACCGCCGGCATCGCCGTTTTCTATCTAATCGCCATGGTGCTGCGTATGTTTAATATGGATATTCCATTTATTCATGAAGGCTCCATGCTGGTAATAGGTTTTTCTGTATTTGTGGTTGCTGTTGCAGCACTCAATCTTATCCTTGATTTCGATATGATCGAAAAAGGAACGGCCATGGGTGCCCCTAAATATATGGAGTGGTTCTGTGCATTTGGATTGCTGGTTACCATCGTTTGGCTATATATAGAAATGCTCAGGCTGCTCGGCAAACTGAACTCCAGAAACTAATTCGCTGTTACATAATCACTTAACAAAAGAGCCACCTGTCTATTCGACGGGTGGCTCTTTTTCGTCGGTGGGCAGTTTGCATGGCCGCGTCTTCTGCTGTTATCTTTGATCCAGAAATGACGAAGTAGGAAAAGCGAGAAAAAAAATCCAATTCAAAAAAGAAAAATGATCCGTATTATGAAAACCGCAACTACACTCACCCTGTTCATCGCCCTGATGATGACACAGCAACCAACTAAAGCGCAAAGCATGGACACATCGCGCTTTGTAATGCAGGTGGTTTTCGTACAATACGATGCCTCCAGTACAGACGAAGGAATTACCCTGAAATGGACAACTATCCTGGAAACAAACCTGGCTTCTTATGTAATTGAACGCAGCAATGGAACTGATGCTTTCATTGCAGTAGGAAAGATCAACGCAAAAGGAAGCAGCAACGTAAGCGTACCTTATTCTTTCATCGATAAAAATCCACTAAAAGGTATTAATGTATACCGTTTAAAAATGGTGGATACCAGGAACGGAGCCAAGTATAGTGACTACAAGCAGTTTGTATGGACGAAATCACTTACCCACGAAAGTGGACTGAAAGCTTACCCCAATCCTTCTTCAGCTGGAACAACTCTTCAGATCGATGTTGCCTTCAAAGGAACAATCAATATTCAACTATTGACGATGAATGGTGGAATGATGGATCAAATGAATCAGAATATCGGTGCGCATGGTGCCCTTCATTACCAGGTTCCAGCAAAAATCAAAAAAGGAATGTACATTCTGCTCGTGACCAATAGTGCAAATGAAATGCACCAGACCAGGATCATGATCATGTAAAAATATTAATCACGGATGGTTATTGGATGTGTAATGGAAGCCCC
>JANMMA010000227.1:0-2661 GCA_031372815.1 Sphingobacteriales bacterium | reverse complement strand
GCAGCTGTAGATGGTGATAGCGGGCTGGGATTGGTGGTTGCGCCTTTTGCCATGCAGGTTGCTATCGAAAAGGCGAAGGTTGCGGGCACGGGTTGGGTTGCCGTGCAAAATAGCAATCATTTTGGCATTGCCGCTTATCATGCAATGAAAGCACTGGAACATGATATGATTGGAATGTCGATGACCAATGCCAGTGCACTAGTGGCCCCAACATTTTCAATTGAAAGGATGCTGGGCACAAATCCCATTTGTGTAGCTGTTCCTTCCGGTGATGAACCTCCTTTTGTGGCAGACCTGGCTACTACCACAGCAGCAAATGGGAAACTTGAAATACTGCAGCGGAAAAATCAGGAAGCGCCGGTTGGATGGATCCAGGATGGTCAGGGCGGTAGCACAACCGATGCGCATGCATTGAAAACAAACGGCGCATTGCTGCCCTTGGGTAGCGATCGGGAACATGGCAGCCATAAAGGATATGCCCTTGGCGCTGTTGTCGATATTTTTTATGCTGTCCTTAGCGGGGCAAATTATGGACCCTGGGTGCCGCCATTTCCAGCTTATGTTCCAATGCCTGAAAATCAGCCCGGGAGAGGCATTGGCCACTTTTTTGGTGCCATGAGAATAGATGCATTCAGACCAGCCGAAGATTTCAAGCAGCACATGGACCACTGGTTGAAGAGATTTCGGCTAGCCAAAAGGGTTAATGAAGACCAACCTGTACTCATACCGGGAGATCCCGAGCGATGGACGGAAGCCGAAAGGATGAAGAACGGCATTCCGTTACTGGATGCCGTGACTAATGACCTTAAAAACCTTGCTGATAAATTGGGAATAGCCTTTATCGACTAACAAACCTTCAATTATCTTGTGCAAATGACGAATAACGTTTAGTGATCTGACTAAAACGTAGTAAAAGTCATTAATTTTATCAGCCTTTAATAAAAGCTGGAGGAGACCATTTATGAAAATCATGAAGTTTGGCGGAACGTCGGTAGGTAAACCAGAAAGGATGCACGACGTTGCGAAGCTTATTGTTATGGACGACGAGCCTACCATTGTTGTACTGAGCGCGTTAAGCGGCACCACCAATGCCCTTGTATCAATTGGAGAAGCAATGGCCAGAGGAGATAAAAATATCGCCAAACAACTGATTGATAAACTGGAATCACACTATCGTGATTTTATTAAAGCATTGCTCAAGAAAGAGGAGTTCATCACTAAAGCAAATGCGGTGATCAATGAACACTTCGAATTTCTGAATATCATACTGAAGATATCATTCAATGAAGCGCTGAATAAAGATATTCTCGCACAAGGTGAATTGATGAGTACAAAAATGTTCAGTATCTACCTTGAAGAACAGGGTATAGAACATGCTTTGCTTCCAGCGCTTGAATTCATGAGTATTGACAGCAATGATGAACCACAGATAGGAACTATAAAAGTTAAGTTGAAGCAATTGCTGCAACAGCATAAGGGAAAAAAGATCTTTGTTACCCAGGGATATATTTGTCGGAATGCACGTGGTGAAGTGGATAACCTTAAAAGGGGTGGGAGCGATTATTCAGCATCACTTATTTCTGCGGCCGTGAATGCTACGGTCTGTGAGATATGGACTGATATCGATGGAATGCATAACAACGATCCCCGGGTAGTCAACAAAACAATGGCGATCGAACAATTAAGTTTCGATGAAGCTGCGGAGCTTGCATACTTTGGAGCAAAAATTCTGCACCCTGCTTCCATCTGGCCTGCGCAACAATATAAAATCCCGGTGAAATTGCTGAATACCATGCAACCAAATTCCCGCGGGACGTTGATTGCAGAAGAAGCAGGTTCTGTTGGCGTGAAAGCTGTAGCCGCAAAAGATGGCATCTATGTAATAAAAATAAAGAGCAGTCGCATGCTCCTTGCCTATGGTTTCCTGAGAAAAATATTTGAGGTATTCGAGAAATACAGGACACCAATCGACATGATTACGACCTCTGAAGTTGCTGTATCGCTTACCATCGACAGCCCAGTCCATCTCGATGAAATACTTCGTGAACTGGATCCCTTTGGAGAAGTTGAAGTGGTGAAAGACCAAACCATTATTGCCATTGTAGGCAACCAACTTGTTTCCACTCAAGGCATCCTGGAGAAATTGTTTTCTTCACTGCAAAATATTCCGGTGGGCATGGTGAGCTTCGGAGGCACGCCACATAATGTTTCCATACTCGTGCCTTCATCTTACAAAACAGAGACGCTGCAGTTGCTTAATAGCGGTCTTTTTGGGTTATAACACAATTGCGAATTACGGATTGCGAATTGTGGATTGATTTGAATTTATATGTGGCATAGTATGGCACTTAGACTTCTTTCGAATAAAAAAAGGACTGAAAAATCTCAGTCCTTTAAAACTAGTAATCCGTAATCCGCAATCCGTAATGCGAAATCTATATTACAAGCATCGCATCACCATAACTGAAGAAACGATATTTGTCTTTGATCGCTTTTTTATAGGCTTCCATGGTAAGATCGTATCCCGCAAATGCACAGGTCATGATCAGCAAGCTGGTTTTAGGCAGGTGCAGATTGGTGATCAGTGCATCAGATATGGAAAAGTTATAGGGCGGATGGATAAAAATATTGGTCCACCCCTCAGAAGGTTTCAACAGTTTA
>JANMMA010000169.1:0-2643 GCA_031372815.1 Sphingobacteriales bacterium | reverse complement strand
CCAGTGACCATGTTCGGAACGATTGAGCAGGCGCTCGACGACCTGCGGCAAGGCAAGTTCATCGTCGTCGCCGATGACGAGGACCGTGAGAACGAGGGCGACCTCATCGGCGCGGCCGAGTTCATCACGCCGCAGATGGTGAACTACCTCATGCAGGCGAAGGGCATGATCTGTGTCGCGCTCTCACCGGAGCGCGTCAGCCAGCTCGGCCTCTCGATGATGGGCGCCGAGAACACCGATGCGCTGCGCACCGCGTACACGGTGACGATCGACGCTGCGCCGAAGCATGGCGTGACGACCGGCATCAGCGCCGCCGATCAGGCGACGACGATCAAGCTCACCGCGAGCGCGACGACGCACCCGAGCGATCTCCGTCGTCCCGGGATTCCTACATCATCCATCCTAATGGGCTGGTTAAGGGAACCACCAATTTCCTTTTCTACAAAAACTATCCAAGCGTAAACCCGGGGTCAGAAATATATATTCCCTCAAAAAGGCCAAAAGAAAAGTTGGGTACTGCAGCAACTATAACCATCATGGCGACCATCGTTTCCATGTTTGCACTTGTCATAACAGCCCTTAAATAATGCAGCAGAATTTTCATAACTCGGAATCCAGTAACCCGGACAGTTTATCACCCCGGATATTAATCGTTCAGTTTCAAGAAGGAGTTGCCTATCTGAAATCAAAATGGCTGTTTATCATCATTACAGGAGCTTTGTTTGGAACTACAGGCTCAATTATGGCCTGGGTAAAAAAACCAATGTATAAAGCTGAGATCACATTTTCCATTGATGAAGGGGACCCAACTTCCAATAAGAGTGAATTTTCAGCATTCAGCGAGCAATTGGGACTAGGACCAGTAGACGGTGGATCTGTGTTTAGTACGGCTAAGAATATTGAAGAACTGCTGAAATCAAGATTGCTTATCGAAAAAACGCTGCGCAGTACGTTTAACAACGGAGATTCACTGATCACTTTTGCTGATTTCTTTCTGGATTCACTGGACTTCAGGGACCAATGGCTTAAAGAAAGTGCATTTCCTGACCTGGTTTTCAATACCAATAAAGAAAACAAAAAGGAAGAACTTTTCGAAAACGCGGTAATTGCGAATATGTACAAAAAACTTTCAAGTCAATATTTAAGTATTGGACAAAAATCAAAGGGAACCAGTATTACATCTGTCATTTGTATTTCAGAACATGAACTATTTTCTAAACATTTCCTTGAAAAACTCATTTCCGAAGTAACACAGTATTATATTGAAGCCAAAACAAAAAGGTCAAAAATTAATCTTGCCATCATAGAAAAAAGAAATGACTCTGTCAGGAATGCCTATATCTCTTCCGTATATGGGAGATCCGCATTTACTGATGCTGATATAAATGTGGTAAGGCAAACAGCTTCGGCTCCGGTGGAAAAAAAACAAACCGATGTGCAGATTCTCCGTTCCGCTTACGTTGACCTGTCAAGGAATATAGAAATGGCCAAAACATCACTGATGAACGAAACCCCACTGATTGAACTGATCGATACACCTATCCTACCGTTAGATCGGATCAATTCGTCAGCCATTAAATCCTTTTTACTTTTCTTTATTGCCGGTTGCTTTCTGATGGCAGGTTACCTATCCTTGAGAAAAATATACCTGAATCTGACCAGTTTTGCTGCCTGAAATCTAATATCTCTTCCTTCTTCTATACTTGTTTCATAGCCAGCCAGGTTTCTAAATAGGTGCAGGCTCTTTATCCCCTTGGCATTTTATTTGTCTTCTATAAATCAAATATAGACGATGAGTTTATCTACCTATAAAACTAAAAGAAACTTCAGGCAAACTCCCGAGCCAACCGGAGGAAAACCTGGGGTTAAGAACGAGTTGAAGTTTGTGATCCAGAAGCACAATGCAACAAGGCTGCACTACGACTTCAGACTTGAAATGGAGGGTGAGCTGAAAAGCTGGGCTGTGCCAAAGGGTCCGAGTACCGATCCTTCCATAAAAAGGCTGGCTATGATGGTGGAAGATCATCCATTTGATTACCGCAATTTTGAAGGCATCATTCCAAGCGGTTATGGCGCCGGAACGGTGATCGTTTGGGATGAGGGAACGTATGTGCCAGCGGGTTATGAAACCGCAAACAAAAAAACGCAGGACAAATTTCTTTTGAGCGGAATAAAAGCGGGTAAGCTCCACGTTATTCTGAAAGGAAAAAAATTGAAAGGGGAATACGCACTGGTGAATACTGGTGGACGTGGCGAAAATGCATGGCTGCTCTTCAAGGTAAAAGATAAATGTGTATCAACTGATGACATTACACTAAAAAACAAATCAGTGGTTTCCAAAAAAACACTGGGACAGATGGAAAAATCATCTACCAATTACTATGGGGAAGATACATCACGAAAGAAAACCGTCTCAAAAAAAACGCCGGTAAAAGGAAGCGCAAAAAAAAAAACGTCCAATGATAGTTTAACTGAAGCCACGGAAGCCATTCTGAAAAATGCCAGCTCCGCTCCTTTTCCAAAAACCGTCAGCCCAATGCTGGCAACGCTGGTCGATAAGCCCTTTGATGAAGAAGGATGGGTATATGAAGTAAAATGGGATGGCTATCGCGCTGTTGGACTGATGAAAAACGGCAAGGTTTC
>JANMMA010000129.1:0-6271 GCA_031372815.1 Sphingobacteriales bacterium | reverse complement strand
CAGAAAGAAATTTTCAGATATGGGTTTGGGCACATGGTTTCATCCGTCTGTTGATGTACAGCGCAATGATCCGCAAAATTTTGAGCACCTGAGAAGTTTTTCTAACCGTCCGAAGGAACAGGTAATCATGCAGGGCGATCTCCTGCACTGCGACGTGGGCATCAGCTATCTGCGATTAAATACGGATATCCAGCAACATGCTTATGTATTAAAAGCTGGCGAGACATCCTTGCCGGCAAGTCTGAAAAAAGCATTTGAGCGAGGCTACAGGTTACAGGATATTTTGACTTCGCAGTTCAAGGAAGGGACAACGGGAAATAAAATGCTCGCGGCAGCACTTGCACAGGCAAAGCAGGAAAGTATTGTACCGAGTATATACACTCATCCATTGGGAACGCATGGGCATGCTGCAGGTCCGACTATTGGTATGTGGGATATGCAAGGAGGCGTTCCGGGAACTGGTGACTACCCGCTGTATCCCAATACAGCATACTCTATTGAATTGAATGCATCAACGAATATCCCCGAGTGGAAAAAAGACGTGAGGATAATGCTTGAAGAAGACGGCTATTGGGACGGAAAGCAGTTTCGATATATTAGTGGAAGGCAGAAAGACGTGTACCTGATTCCAAGGGACAGCAAGAATTTGGGTAATTAAGGGTGCAGTTATTAACGGAGATCTTACAAAAGGTGCATATTACCCTTTAATCATAAAACAATTCCGGTGTGGGTACACCAAATTCCAATTCTGCTCTCTCTGCAAATTCATTATTGACGAAGGCAGTGCCATCTGCATGTGAAAGTGTAGGTGGAGATGCCCCAAGCTAAGTTGACTTATTTCGGTTGATTTATGGTAGTTACTACACCAATATTTTATGTTGATTTTCTTAATGTATGGTGGCGAGAAATACACCAATATTTTATGTTGATTTTCCTATTGTATGGTGGTGTGAAATACACCAATATTTGATGTTGATTTTCCTATTGTATGGTGGTGTGAAAGCCTTGTGGGTTAATTCCAGCATGAGGAAATTTATGTGTGGAAAATGGATTGACGGAACTTAAATTAAGCATTGACATTATCCAGGGGAAGGAAAGAATATTGGTTTGTCCGGTAAGTGAATCGGGAGTGGAAGCATTGGTGAGACAGATTAACGGGGCGAAGTTTCTCAAATTACACACCTGGCATTTGCCTTGTGACAGAAATACTTACGATCAGCTTGTGCAGTTGCTTGGAGGGAGATGCTATTTGGATATTTCGCTTTTTCGCGAACAGTTATTGGCGAGGAGAATTGATGTTCCTGTAAGAACTGCTTTAGGATTGCCGAGCCTGTTATCATCGTTTAATTCCTCTGCCTTAGATACCTTCATCAAGACCTTGCAGTTAAAAGCGTACAGTGAATCAACCATAAAAATATACCGTACGGAATTTTTGAAGTTGTTGACACTATTAAAGGAAAAGAATGTTGATCTGCTGGAGACCCATCATATCAAGAGTTATATGTTATGGCTGATCACGAAGCAGGGTTACGGGGAATCTCAGGCTAATTCTGCAGTAAATGCCATTAAGTTTTATTTCGAGAGGGTATTGTTACAGCCAAAGATTGTGATGGATTTACCGCGACCGAAAAAGCCATTGTTACTGCCTTCTGTTTATGGAAAGGCGAGCATTAGCAGGATTATTTCCAAAACAGAGAATATCAAGCATCGGTGCATGTTGATGTTGGCATACTCGGCCGGAATGAGGGTTAGTGAGATAGTTGTGTTGAAGATCAAGGATATTGACTCTGACAGGATGTGTATTTATGTGAGGCGCGGGAAGGGCAAAAAGGACCGGGTTGTAACCTTGTCGGCCGTATTGTTGGATGAGCTTCGCAAGTATTACCGGCAGTACAGGCCAAAGGAATATTTATTCGAAGGAGCGGCTGGCGGGCCTTATTCTGTTCGAAGTCTGCAGCAGGTCTTCAAAGATGCAAAAGAGAGGGCGGGGATAAAGCAGGCTGGTGGTATTCACAGTCTGCGACATAGTTACGCGACACATTTATTAGAAGGCGGAACGGATATACGATTCATCCAGGATTTGCTGGGGCATAGTAACATTTTGACAACCTGGCGGTACACTCATGTAAGTGTAAAGCACATAACCCAGATTAAAAGTCCGCTTGATGACCTTGAGCTCAAACCATCTGACTTCCGGCGCAAACCGCCGGGGAAGAAGCCGGGGTAAAAAGTCTGATTAATTTTTCACCTTGGTTTCTAAATACATTTAATGCAGTTATCAATTCATTCACGGTGTACCCAATAACCCCCCCGGATTTTTATTTATACTCAAATACCCTAATAATATTATAGTCTTGGTCTGCCCTTAAATGGTAGCGTTTTCGTGTTTAAGACTTCGCCATTCTTCACCATGCTACCGTCCCAACGGCAGCGTTTTCTTGTTTACAACTTCGCCATTCTTCAAATCCATAAACCAGATAACGCATATCCGACTACACCGTCATCAAAAAAACGCCACTTGCATTTCCCCACGCAACAGCGTATATTTAAGCGTTATACGCAATCCGTTAAGCCATTGATCCGATTTAGACTTGATAAGTTCAAAAGAGTTCGTCGGAAAAGAACAAGCGAGTACCACAACCATCAAACTTTCTTCTGCACTATTATGAGTAAGCTTTCCACCATGTTTGCTGGAAGTAAACACGATCAGAAATAATTACCTCGCCATCTTACATTATTTTAAAATCGCATATTTAATTCCCTGCAACATGTCATTCATCAGGGATTGAAATACACCTGGAAGAATTATCCCGCTACCCTAACTTTGCTGACTATATGGCCAATCTCACTTTCTGCATCATTCCATTCATTTAAGCCAGTTGCATTAAACTACAGTGCAGGGCAGAATCCATCAAGGTGCAAGTGAGTTTGTCATTGTCGATGCGCCAATGATTTCGGACTACATACCAGGTGGGTACTAGCTAAACAAGCAGTCAAATGTAAAATCAACCTTTTGAAGCATCGACGTAAGTACATTAGAACAAGAGGCTAGGTGGTTAATGCTGGCCCCAATGCGTATAACAAGGGCTTGCCACAATACGGGCTTCGTGGAATAGTTGGCTTGTAGATGTGGCCGGTCTGCCGTAAATTGGCTTAGAGAAAAAAGGTACGCCAATTTACGGCAGCCCACTTTAAGGTTTGCCCGTGCTGCGGCAAGCCGGGTACGTTATGTGCCATTCTTGATATAATCCTTTCCCTCTTATAAATGTGTTTTCTTAAATTTGGGATATGAAACTTGACATTCAATATTTAAGCGATAGCTCTGGTAAACCTAGTGCTGTTCAATTGCCTCTCTCAGACTGGCAAAAGATCTTAGATAAGCTCAAGAAATATGAGCAAACTTTAAAAATAAAAGCGGATTTAAAGGAAGCTTTTGAAGAAGTAGCCATTTTAAAAAAATCAAAGGAAAGAAAGCAAACCTTAAGCGAATTCCTTAATGAGTTATAAGGTAATTCCAATCGAGAAATTCAAGAAGGAAGCTAAGCGACTCATAAAAAAATACCCTTCTTTGAAGGATGAATTATTTGATTTATCCAATAGCTTAGTTTCAAATCCCGAAGCAGGAACACCGCTAGGTAATAATACCTACAAAATTCGACTATCAGTTCGAAGTAAAGGTAAAGGTAAAAGTGGTGGAGCCAGAGTTATTACCTATCTGGTAACAGCGAATAAAGAAGTATATCTGTTAACAATCTACGATAAGTCTGAAATAGATAATGTTGACGACCGAATACTGCGGCAAATTATTAAAAGCCTTATTCAGTAACAATAGAACGGCACATAACATAGGCTTGCCACAACACGGGCATTGGGAATAGTCCACTTGCTGATATGCCTAGGCTGCCGTAAATTGGCTTGAAAGGAAGAAGGTGAGCCAATTTACGGCAGCCCGAATTTAAGGTTAGCCCGTGCTGCGGCAAGCCGGGTACGTTGCCTGCAAGCTTCCAGACCGTTCACTTAATAAAAAGGTAGTAACGAATAGACAATATGATTTCTACAAAGGACTTTACTGGAATGCCAGACAGAAAAACATTACAGCCAATGAAGTATCTGAACTGAGTTGAGGGCAACTTATAATGATAAATACAAAATGAATACAACAAGACTCTGTTATATTAAGCTTTTGCAAAAATTGTTTCTTTTGCTTTTGACGTTGATTAGTTTCAATGCAATGGCGCAGAACAATATTCAATCCGGTAAGCAGCATTATGATCTAGTTATCCTGAATGGAAGAGTTATTGATCCGGAATCGAAACTTGATACAGTACGCAACATTGGCATTACGAACGGAACTATTCAAACAATCACCACTAAATCGTTGAAAGGACGCATGACTATTAATGCAAGAGGTCTGGTGGTTTCACCCGGGTTTATAGACCTGCATCAACAGGGTCAGGATCTGGAAAATTATCGTGTAAAGATAATGGACGGAGTGACTACTGCTCTGGATCTTGAAAATGGGACTGCGGATGTAGATCACTGGTACGCTGAGCGTGAGAGCAAGGCACTAATTAATTATGGCGTAAGTGTTGGGCATGTGCCGGTACGCATGAATGTAATGCGGGATTCCGGTAAGTCTGTACCTATCGGCTACGCGGCGCATCGTGCCGCATCGGAAACTGAATTGGAACAGCTAAAACAACAAATCGAACATGGATTGAAGAGCGGTGCAGTTGCGGTCGGTTTCCTCATTCAATACACACCTGCTGCTTCCCGCAGGGAGATCATTGAAGCTTTTCGTGTTGCAAAAAGATTTAATGCTTCATGTCACGTGCATATCCGCTTTGATGATGAACGGGAACCTAATAACAATATTCAGGCTCTGGAAGAAGTAATCGCTGCTGCAGCAGTCACGGGTGTTTCACTCCACGTCCTCCACTTACATAGTATGGGCGGCCGCTCTACTCCCCGCCTGCTGCAAATGATCAGCGAGGCACAATCTCATGGTATGGACATCACTACGGCGACTTATCCATATACCGCCTGGATGACGGAAATTGAATCAACAACTTTCAATGAAGGATGGCAGGAGATGTATAATATGGATTACAAAGATTTGCAGTGGGCAGCCACGGGAGAGAGGCTTACAGTGGAGAGTTTTGCCAGGTATCGTAAACAAGGAGGGTTAGTAATAGGGCATCAGTTCTCAGAAGATCTGGTGAAGGAGACAATAGCGAATTCTCTGATGATGATCGCCAGTGACGGTATGTTAGAGGATGGCAAAGGACATCCACGCACCGCTGGCACCTTTTCCCGGATTTTGGGCCATTACGTCCGCGAAACGAAGACGCTTACGTTGATGAATGCTCTTCGCAAAATGACACTAATGCCAGCACAACGGTTAGAGCAGCGTGTGCCAATGATGAAAAACAAGGGGCGTATCCGCGTTGGAGCCGATGCGGACATTACCATTTTTAATGCTGAAAAAATTATTGATAAATCAACTTACGAAGAACCGGCAAAATATTCAGAAGGTATTATGTATGTTCTGGTGAACGGAGCAATTGCTGTAAACAAAGGTGAACTGCAAAGTGATATCGCACCCGGTCGGCCTGTTCGGGCTCCAATTAAAAAGGCGTTGTAGATGACATAGATGAATAACAGCAATTATAAGTTGACTTGGTGGAAATAGATTATCCATGCAACATTCTCTGTTCGTTGACAAAAGCCAGCAGGCAACAAAAGTATTGCTGCAAGTGGGGCTTGACTTTGGAACTTCGGCTGTAGTTCGCTATCAGCAACAGTTCCAGCCGACGAACAAAGCCAAGCAAAAGTTCATATCTTCAACTTTTAAAACATTATTGGGCAGCGGTTCCGGGCGGGACTTTCAGAAGAATTGCGTTCAGCTTGGGATCAATGTCGGAACGCAGCAGCGAAAAATCAGGCAGCGGCAGGCTAAGAATATTTTCCCTGGTCGCATTGGGATCATCGGCCTCGAAGAAGTTGTAGCCCAGCAGGAGCTCGGCCAGAACCACGCCGCAGGAAAAGAGGTCGGCACGCTCGTCGGTCACCTCGCAGCGGGCCTGTTCGGGAGAAAGATATTCGTCCTTCCCGGCAATGACCTCGCCTTCCTCATTATACATGAGGTCAAGGGCCTTCGCGATGCCGAAGTCGGTCAGCTTCACGTCGCCTTCAAAGGCGAGCATGATGTTCTTGGGGTTCACGTCGCGGTGGACGATGCCCAAAAGACGGCCATGGAGGTCCCGCTTGG
>JANMMA010000319.1:0-9450 GCA_031372815.1 Sphingobacteriales bacterium | reverse complement strand
ACCTGTTGGATACCCTTCGCACTCAGCCCGTGCAAGGCGCAACCATAACCATTTCGTCAAGGGCTGATTCTTCATTGATCAGCTTCACTATGTCCAATGCTAAAGGTGAATTTGCTTTTACAGGTATTGATAAAGGAAATTATCGTCTGCTTATTACCCACTTAAACTATCATCATATCAGCAGAAACTTTGAGACCACCTCCGATAAGGCACTCTTTGATTTCGGCACAATTGCTTTAGGCGACAAGTACAAAACCATGAATGAAATTGTAGTGCAGGCGGAAGCAGCGCCGGTTACTATCATACAGGATACGATAGAATACAATGCAGGTTCTTTCAAAACACAACCCAACGCTAACGTTGAAGACATGCTCAAAAAACTTCCGGGTGTAAAAGTCGACAAGGATGGAACGGTAAAAGCTCAGGGACAAAAAGTTAATCGCGTTTTTGTTGACGGAAAAGAATTCTTCGGTAATGATCCCAAAATCGCCACAAGGAACCTACCCGCAGATGCGGTCGATAAAGTGCAGGTCTACGACAGGATGAGCGACCAGGCCCAGATTACCGGGTTTGACGACGGTAATAGTGAAAAGGCCATCAACCTGAAACTAAAAAAAGACAAGAAAAAAGGACTATTTGGTAAAACCTCTGCAGGTGCCGGAACTGATAAAAAGTATGAAGGAAGATTCAATGTAAACTCCTTCAAGAACGAAAGGCAGCTATCGGCAATAGGTATGGCGAACAACGATAATGCAGAAGGCTTCACCTTTATGGACATCCTTAACTTTAATGGAGATCTCGGCAAAATGCAGCAGAATGGTGGGGGCGAAATGCGGATTAGTGTTTCAGCAGAAGATCCAACCGCTGCCATGATGGGAATGAATGGTAACACTGGAATTAATACAACCCAGGCAGGAGGTGTTAATTATAACAACCTGATGGGTAAAAAAACAGACCTGCGTAGCAATTATTTTTTTAGCCGCTTTAATCCTTACATTGAAAAACAACTTGAACGACAATACATCCTTCCGGATTCAAGCTATTACTACAACCAGCAATCCGTTACTGACAACACCAATACCGGGCATCGGTTTAATGTGAGCCTGGAACACCGGTTCGACAGTAGCGCCTCGATCAAGATATCACCCTCCTTTAATTATCAGAATTCGTACACAAAATCTGCTACAGATTATGAAACGCTTAGCCAGGAAAAAAAACCAACCAATAATGGAACCAGCCTGGTTGAATCTGATTCAAAAGGTTATGCATTTCGAAATGATATTCTGTTGCGTAAAAAGTTTGCAAAAAAAGGACGGACCGTTTCACTCAATTTTCAACAGTCACTGAATTCCTCAGAAGGCGATGGACGGCAGAAATCAATCAACAATTTTTATAACGCCAATGGCTCCTTGTATCAAAAAGATAGTATTAACCAATCGAGATTATTTTCTGCTGACTTAAAGGGGATTTCGATAAAAGCCGTCTATACTGAGCCCCTGGGCAAAAGATGGCTCACTGAATTTAGTTTGGGCAGAAGCACCACAACTTCATCATCCAAAAAAAACACTTATGACTATTCCAACCTCAGCGGAAAATTTGACCAATTGAATGCAATATTATCTAACGATTACAAAAACACCTATTCCTATTCTAATGCCGGTGCAAAACTTCGATATCAAAAGAAAAAATTCAATTTAGCCGTAGGCGCACTGTGGCAGGAAGCAGCCTTAGATGGAAATATTATCAACAGTGGAAAAGATACCTCACTACAACAGAAGTTCTATAATGTATTGCCCAATGCCAGGTTTCAATACAACCTTACCCGGTTTAGAAACATTACATTTACCTATAACACAGTAACCAATCAGCCAGGGATAACACAATTACAACCAGTACCGGATATTAGTAATCCTGTCAATATAAAAATAGGAAACCCAAAACTCGACCAGGAATTCACACACCTGATGCAGTTAAATTATATGTCAGCCAGCCCTTTCAAAGGCTCCAATTTCTTCACCTTTTTCAATTACCGGAAAACATCGAACCGTATCGTTAACAGTGATTCTATCTCTCCTTTTGGAATTAAATATACCGTTCCTGTCAATGTGGATGGAGTATATTCTGTCAGCGGTGATGTGAACTGGGGCATTCCTTTGAAGTTTATCAAGAATTCAACACTTAACCTCGGAATGAATATGGTGAAAGCAAAAGACATACAATTCGTGAACAGGAATCAAAATAACATTAATAGTTTCCAGCTAAGGCCTGAAATCAGGATTGAAAATAATAGTTCACAAAAATTGAATGTGGGGTTAAGCTATTCAAATATTATATACAATACCAGGTACTCATTGCAACCTGCGCTCAACACACGCTATTTCACCCACGAGTTAGGTACATTCCTCAACTGGCAGATGCCTAAGGGATTTTATTTAGCCACAGATTTCATGTACACGGTCAATACCAAAAGGGCAGATGGCTATAATGCCAATGTTCCGTTATGGAATGCTTCGATCAGTAAACAATTCCTTAAATACAACAGGGGTGAATGTAAACTCAGGGTCTATGACATCCTGAACCAAAATATTGGCATTAACCGCAGCAGCAATAATAATTATATTGAAGATTCGCGAACCACCATACTGCGCCGTTTTCTCATGCTCAGTTTCACTTACAGTCTTAGCAAATCAGGTCTGGGAAATGAAAAAGCCGGCGGCGTCAGGATAATTAGGAACTGAGTAAAATGTGTTAAATGTGAAAATAAAATCAAATTTTATTTCTCACGTCCTATGCCCTGAAATTTTCCCTTTGACAATATTTGATTTTCACAACTTGTGTCGATATTCCCGCAGCTTGTCCCAATATTCCCGCGCTATCGCATTATACAATTATAAAATTAGCTAAACAGATACTCCACATCCTCGCGCGACAAGCTCTTGACAAACGAAGTGTCATCAGCAATCAAATCCCTTGCCAGCATACGTTTCTTTTCCTGCAACTGGAGTATTTTATCTTCGATAGTGTCTTTACAGATCATCCTGTAAGCGAAAATATTTTTCGTTTGCCCGATACGGTGCGTACGGTCAATGGCCTGTTGCTCTACTGCAGGATTCCACCAGGGATCAACTATATATACGTAGTCTGCAGCGGTAAGGTTAAGACCAACACCACCCGCTTTCAGTGAAATCAAAAATACCCTCACTTCACTATTCGCCTGGAAACTCTGGATCGCTTTTTCCCGGTCAATGGCTGATGTACTTCCATCAAAATATTCGAAAGGAACATTCAGGGCAATTAGTTTTTCCTTGATCAGTGCAAGCATACCCAGGAACTGAGAGAAAATAAGTGCCTTATGGTTGCTTATGTTTTCAGTGATCTCACGACCAAGTTCTTCCAGCTTTATCGAAACGTTGGGATACTTGTCTACATCATTCATGATGGAAGGTGAATCACAGATCTGTCGCAGTTTCATCAGGCCCTGAAGAATAGTGAGCTGCGATCTTTCAATGCCCTGCTCACTGATCACGCCGAGAATTTTGTTACGGTAATCATTACGGAAAGCATCATAGATCTTTCTTTGCTCGTCTTCCATCTCACAAAACAGAATAGTCTCTGTTTTGTCTGGAAGGTCTTTCGCTACCTGCTCTTTTGTCCTCCTTAAAATGAAAGGATACAATAACTTTCTCAGGTGATCCTTTTGTTCCTGCTCGCCGAACTTATCGATCGGCGTGGCAAACTCGTTCCTGAAAAATTCTACACTGCCCAGCATTCCGGGGTTCAGAAAATTCATCTGGGCATAGATATCAAATGTATTATTCTGAAGGGGAGTACCACTTAGGCAAAGCCTGTTTCTAGCCCTTAATAATGACGCTGCCTTGGTGACTTTGCTCTGCGGATTTTTAATCGCCTGCGATTCATCCAGAATCACGTAGTCAAAATCAATCTCTACCATCAGTTTGATATCGCTCCTTAACGTACCATAGGTAGTGATGATAACGTCCACCTGCTGAAAAGCTTTTTTGTCCCTTGCCCTGTCACCACCATGATGGATCAGGTAGGTTAAGCCGGGCGTGAATTTTTTGATCTCATTTTCCCAGTTGAACATCAGGGTGGTCGGACAAACAACCAGTCCCTGTAGCCTTCCTTTTTCCTCCTTATAATACTGAATGAATGATAATGCCTGTACCGTTTTACCCAGACCCATGTCATCAGCCAGTATTCCACCCCATCCTACCTCACTCAAATAATTAAGCCAGTGATAGCCTGCCACCTGATATGGCCTTAATACCGACTCCAATGCTTTTGGGGGGTCGAGTTCTTTGATACGATTGAAACTTCTCAACCTTTCATACTTTTCTTCCAGTTCAATGAGTACTTCCTCCTCACTTCGTGCATCAAATAATTCATCGATAATGCTGAGGTGATATTTAGACAACCTCAGTTCATTTTGCTTACCCTCACCCACCCTGAACAATAGCGAATATTTCTTAAGCCATTCTTCCGGAAGTATGCCCAGCGTCCCATCGTTCAATTGTACAAACTGTTGTTTGTTGGACAGGGCGCGTTTAATCTCTGCAATATTGACCGACTGGTCGCCGAACAAGACATCCACCTTTGCGTCAAACCAATCCATCCCGTTAGATATCCTGATTTTGGTGTTCGGCTTTTCGGTGTTGAACTTGAAATTTTTCAGCACATCAAACCCGATCACAGGAACATTCATATCCTTCATCGCATCAAGGAAAAGAAAGAACCAGTTGTTCTTCAGTACGTCTGCGCCTTTCAACACCAAAGCACCTCCGTCAGGTTTCAGGAAGTTTGAATGCAGGCCTTCCATTTTTTTGATAAACTGAAGCTCGGCTTGCTTATTACGGTTGATCACCATTACTTTTTCCCCCATGGGAATAGTAATCACATCTTTATCATTATATCTAATTTCAAAACCTTTGTAGCTAAAGATCGGAGCAAATAACAGGTAGTCGCCCTTTTCCTGTAATTGCAGTTTGATTTCGGGTTCACCTTCTTTTACTTCCGTCACCAGGGACTTGTCGAATTCCACACTATAATTACGCGTAATGGGCCCTAGTTTTTTCTTAAGAAATTCCGGCCATTCATCCTGCTTAACCTCCAATCGGCCCTTGGGTAAAAAGTCCTGAACGGCTTCGAAATCTTCCTCTTTGTCCCAGGTATACAATACGTGATCGTATAACATGATCCAGTCGCTCCCCCATTCATTATCTTTGAGTTCTATTTCAAGTTCATTAACCTTTGCAGTACACTCAACAATATATTTTTTCTTTTCCTGGTATACATGAAACGCCGGCCTCAGGGGATCTGTACTTGGCGTGACAGGTACAAGGTTGGCAGTGATGAAGTTTTTGCCTTTTGGAAGGAAGTAAAAAGGTGTTTTTTCTTTTTGTTCCCGGAACATTTTTTTCAGCTTGGGGAGCATATACTCCACAATCAGCGCCTTTGTGTCAGCGGGAAGTTCTTCATCGTCCGACTGAATTATATTTTCCCAGATGCCGGAAAATGGAGAATTGCGGCTGATAAATTTATTGATTTCAGTAGATTGAAATTTCCTCAATTGTTGTAACAATGCGGATTCTTCTTCCGGCATACCTTCCTGGGAAATGAACTTCCCAAGGTCAAGTTTTTCCACTTTACCTGTAAAGGCATCACCTGTTTCGCTGAATTCACCGGTAACGGCATCAAGCGAAAAACCGGGAAACATTTTTTCGTTGGCGTTGAAAACAATACCGATTTTTTGGGCCGTGGTGAAGATTGTATCGTCCGTTTCGTTGTCTACCATCTGGCTAATTTCAACCCTTGGCTTTGGTGCATTGGCAGCAGGGACGATACGTTTTATAGAAGAATCCAATACCCTCAAAAATGGTTTGCCATCTTTATAGGCAAACTCAAATTTCTTCTCCCATCCCGTGTCTTTAGTACTGTAGCCATAGGCTTCCAGCAATTTATTCTTCTCTTTTTCCCAGTTTCTGATGGAGTCAAAATAATTCGGGCCAAATGAATTCAACAGTTGCACAAACAGGATGGTCTTGTGAATACAAAGCGGATGATTTTCTTCCTTGCATTTGCAGGAGGTATCAAAATTCCTTTCCTCATTTTTCTGGATCACCAGTGGATAGGTTTCTCCATCCATTTCAAGGGAGGCTTCAACCCTTTCGTCTTTTGCCGAAACGATATTGGCTTTTTGGGTACGTAAGTAAGTTTCGGCTTCGTTATATCCTTCCTGGGCAGTAAGTAGCCTTACTGTTTTCAAGTCGATATTTTTCATTTTGATCACCGTGTGGCGCTGGTGGTAAACGATCCCTTTTTCTCCCAGGATATTTTTATCCAGAAGTTCCTGTAGTTGAAAAAGGGCTGCGGCTTCGTGCCGACAAATATCGCCGAGGTTATAAGGGCAACTGCAACGGATGGATAAGGTTTTAGAATCCTTATATTTTTGGATATAAACTTTATAAAAGGTCGTATAATTATCGTCCTTAACACGGAAAGTCACAGAACTGAGCAATTCATCGTGTTCGATAAACTCCACATAACCAATCGAATGGATTTTTTTACCACGACGGATTACTTCATCTGTACCGCTGTTGTAGACGAATTTCAATAGGTGTGATAATGCCATAAATGAGAATAACGCCTTTACGGATTGTAAAAAGAGTAATCTGCAAAAGTAAAGGAAAAAGCGGGATAAATCAGGTGTTCTTCACTTCCCTGAAATGCGATTCACCTGGAGCTGGAGAAACAGAACTCCATCCTCCATCAATGACCAGTGTTTGCCCTGTTATATGGCTGGCCATGTCTGATAACAGGAATACTGCACCGTTTGCAATATCATCGGTGGTTGCTGGTTTACCAAGCGGGGTTAATTTCTTCCACGTCATTTCATATTCAGGTTCCATGGCCGTGGTTCGTTCTGTAATTGTTGCCCCTGGTGCAATGGCATTGATCGTAATATTATAGGGAGATAGTTCAATAACAAGATTTTTTGCCATCATTTGAATGGCCGCTTTGGTCATGCTGTATGCTGCAAGATATTGGTGTGCCTGAATGCCGGTAACGGAAGACATTAATAAAATTCTCCCACCTTTTCTTTTTCGCATTTCAATAGCCGCGGCCTGTGCTAAAAAAAATGTTCCGCTAATATTGAGTTGCAAAACTTTTTGCATCGACTCCGGAGTATAGGAGAAAAAATCACCGAAAGTTGTGATACCCGCGTTCGCAACCACAGCATCAAGTGTCCCGTATTTCTCAACGGTGTCAGAAACCATTTTACGGATAAAGGAAACATCGGATGCATCGCCAGGATAACTTTCACAAAGTCCGCCTTCATTTGAAATTGCCTTGGCAGTCATTGCTGCAAGTGATGGATCAAGGTCGTTAAGGACTACCTGCCCACCTTCCATAGCAACTTTGCGGGCGATCATGAACCCGATGCCCTGCCCGGCGCCGGTGATTATCACAACTTTGTTTATAAACATAGTGGTTGATTTTATTGACGGATTGGCGGATTGGCGTATTGGCGAATTTGCGGATTGTCGGATTTACGGATTGAATATTTTATCTTCCTTATGTGTCTTTTATATATTTACTTTTATCATTTGATAATCTGAAATCCAATCCGCCAATACGCCAATCCGTCAATGCGCCAATTCGCCAATCCCTAATGGCTATCCCTCGTCACCGCACTTCCCGAATTCCCTACCAAAAAATCCAGGTCCGCGCCAAGGTGGGCCTGTTGTACCCTTTGCTGGTATAGTTGTACATAGCCTCTGGTGTTCATTTTATGTGTTGGTTTCCACGCCTTCCTGCGTGCTGCAAGTTCGTCGTCACTGACCAGCAGACTGAGCTTCCTGCCCGCCACATCAAGTTCAATCCAGTCTCCATCATTTACCAACGCCAGGGTACCGCCTATGGCAGATTCCGGTGAAACGTGCAGCACCACGGTACCGAAACCGGTACCACTCATTCTGCCGTCGGATATTCTTACGAGGTCGTGTATATTTTGCTCAAGAAGTTTTTTAGGCAGGGCCATGTTACCAACTTCCGGCATTCCCGGATAACCGATCGGTCCAACATTTTTAAGGACCAGTATGCTGTCTGCCGTTACGGGCAATTCAGGATCATCAATCCTTGCATGGTAGTCTTCAATATCCTTAAACACAATAGCCTGTCCTTTGTGTTGCATGAGGTGTGGTGATGCTGCAGATGGTTTCAATACCGCACCATTTTCGCAAAGATTACCCGTCAATACCGCGAGGCCTGTTTCCTCTTTGAAATGCTTTTGCAGTGTTCCAATCACGTTTGAATCAAAACACTCTGCGTCCTGATAATTATGTTCCAGTGGTTTGCCGCTCACGGTGAGATGATTTTTATGCAACCGTTCATGCATTTCTTTCATCACAACGGGAAGTCCGCCCGCATAATAAAAGTCTTCCATAAAAAATTCACCTGATGGTTGGAGGTTGGCAAGCAAGGGAGTATTGGCCGATAATTCGTCAAAATCGCCAAGGTTTAGTTCGATGCCCATTCTACCCGCCAGGGCAAGTAGATGGATCACAAAATTTGTTGATCCGCCGATAGCGGCATTGATCATGATGGCATTTTCGAAAGCCTCACGGGTAAGGATGTCCGAAAGCCGCAAATTTTCCCGAACCATGTCCACAATGCGCTTTCCTGAATATTGAGCCAACACCTTACGCCGACTGTCGGCCGCCGGTATTGCTGCGTTTGTCGGGAGGGTTAGTCCGAGTGACTCTACCATACAAGCCATGGTTGATGCGGTGCCCATTACCGCGCAATGGCCGCGACTTCTACACATACATGCTTCAGCAACAGTAAGTTCTTCCTGGCTCATCTCTCCTGTGCGAACTGCGTCATTGAAGCGCCATACATCACTGGTGCCTATCGTCTTTCCCCTGTAGCGACCGGTAAGCATTGGTCCGCCGGAAACAACAATAGTGGGCAGGTTGACACTGCATGCACCCATCACCAGTGAAGGCGTTGTTTTATCGCAGCCGCAAAGCAATACCACACCATCCATTGGATTTGCTCGGATGGATTCCTCCGTGTCCATGCTCGCCAGGTTACGGTAAAGCATAGCCGTAGGCTTGATGAGCGTCTCGCCCAGCGACATCACCGGAAACTCCACCGGGAAACCACCTGCTTCGATAACACCTTTCTTTACCGATTCTGCAAGCTCCCGGAAATGTGCATTACATGGCGTTAGTTCGCTCCAGGTATTACAGATTCCGATAACCGGTTTACCCCTGAATTCTTCATCAGGAATACCCTGATTTTTCATCCACGCGCGGTAAATAAATCCATCTTTACCCGTTCTGCCGAACCAGCCCTGGGATCTGAGATCGTTTGTATTCATGTTTACAAGGTAAATAATTACGGATTGCGGATTACGGATTACGCATT
>JANMMA010000061.1:0-2020 GCA_031372815.1 Sphingobacteriales bacterium | reverse complement strand
TGGCCCAAATTCGCCTGGCAACCCGACCAATTACGCTGTACTCCGGATCCATTCCATTGCTGAAGAAGAAACTTAGGTTTGGTGCAAAATCGTCAATGTTCATTCCCCGACTGAGGTAATACTCCACATACGTGAATCCGTTAGACAATGTGAAGGCAAGCTGTGTAACAGGATTCGCTCCGGCTTCCGCGATATGATATCCCGAAATAGAAACACTATAAAAATTCCTGACCTGCTGCTCTATAAAATATTGCTGCACATCACCCATCATCTTAAGTGCAAACTCCGTACTGAAGATACAGGTGTTCTGTGCCTGATCCTCTTTCAGGATATCCGCCTGTACCGTTCCCCTGGCATTGGCCAGTGCATGTGCCCTGATCTTGTTGTATTCATCTGCCGGTAATACTTCATCGCCCGACATACCCAAGAGTTTCAGTCCGAGTCCCTCATTTCCCTGGGGCAATACTCCTTCCGACTCCGGTGCATATACAGGAGGTTGGACCCCCGAATATTTTTTTACCATCAATGCTTCTGCAGTGTCCCATCCGCCATTTTCACTAATATGTTTTTCACACTGTTGGTCTATTGCAGCGTTCATAAAAAAGGCCAGGATAATAGGGGCCGGACCATTGATGGTCATACTCACTGAAGTGCGCGGATCACAAAGGTCAAATCCGCTGTATAATTTTTTAGCGTCATCAACTGTGGCAATACTTACGCCGCTGTTGCCCACCTTTCCAAATATATCCGGGCGATAGTCCGGATCCTCACCGTAAAGCGTAACCGAATCAAAGGCTGTCGAAAGCCTTTTTGCCGGCTGCCCAAGGGCCACGTAGTGAAAACGTTTATTAGTTCTTTCAGGACCGCCTTCTCCTGCAAACATCCGCGTTGGATCTTCACCTTCTCTCTTCAGTGGAAATACACCTGCTGTGAAAGGGAAATGGCCGGGAGCGTTTTCCTGAGCTTCCCAACGCAAAACATCACCCCAGTCCCTGAAGCGCGGGAGGATAACTTTTGGGATTCGGGTACCCGACAGAGTTAGACTGAACATAGGCTGCCGTATAACTTTGTCGCGGACATTGTACTCGTAAAAATCCTGCTTATAGGCCGATTGCTTTGCCGGCCAGTTGTCTATCAGTTTCCGACTTACCGCATTGAGTTGCTCGGTAAGGATGTTAACCTGTTCTTCCAGGAGCCGCCGTGCATCGTCATTGCTTTCTCCGATACATTCCAATGCCCCTTTGATACGATAAATTTTAGACGCAATCTCGGCCTGCTCATCGGTTTCTTTATTGTACTGCCTGATAGCATCGGTGATTTCACTCAAATACCGAACCCTCGCAGGAGGTATGATCAGTGATTTTGTGGTAGACGCAGTGGCCTCTACATGCACATCCTTTAATAGTGGCACTCCTGAATTCTCAGAAATTTTTTGCATCAGTTTATTGAACAGGGCATTAACGCCCGGATCATTAAACTGCGATGCGATAGTTCCCAATACCGGAAGCTCATCATCTTTTGCTGTCCATAAACCATGGCTGCGCTTATATTGCTTTCGTACGTCGTTCAACGCATCTAACGCACCAGCTTTATCGAATTTGTTGATGGCGATTACGTTGGCGTAATCGATCATGTTGATTTTCTCCAATTGTGATGCAGCGCCATATTCTGGTGTCATCACATACAGCGAGGTATCGCAGTAATCGAGGATCGATGCATCACTTTGTCCAACCCCCGCACTTTCCAATATGATCAGATCAAAACCTTCCGCCTTACATATATTAATCGCGTCCTGTACATATGCACTAAGTGCTTTATCACTTTCTCTCGTAGCCAGACTACGCATATAAACCCTTGGATGGTGGATGGAATTCATCCGGATACGGTCGCCCAATAAAGCGCCACCTGTTTTTTTCTTTGATGGATCAACAGATATCACTGCAATGGTTTTGTCACTTGAAGCCTGCAAAAATCTCCTTACCAGTTCATCGGTAACGGAAGACTTTCCTGCCCCACCGGT
>JANMMA010000484.1:0-2072 GCA_031372815.1 Sphingobacteriales bacterium | reverse complement strand
GGCATCACTCCAGATTTTGTCTATTCCTTCCAGAATATACCTGTATTTAATGCGATCCGGCTGTTTATACTGGTTTGATGTATACCTGAAATTGATATAGTTGTTGTTATGCGACAATTGCAGGTTCACGGGCATATTATACGGTGGGGTGGTGGCATCCCAACTGATATCAGTTTGATGACGTAAAATGGAATCCTCGTATTCTTTTTTACTGGTATAGAATTTCTTTCCCTCTATATTCCAAATGGTATCTGTTTTGCCGGTTTTGAATAGTTGATTATCAATATCAATAAATTTCTGGAACTTATCCTGGATATTGATCGACTGAATGAAAACGGATGGAATGGTGGTATCCGTATCAGGCATGTGCGTCACCACCGTCATAACTTCCTGGATCCCCCACCAAAGCTGCCCATTGCGCGTTGCGATGCCAGTATTGGAATTAAAGTCACTAAAAGGGAAACCACTGTTTTTAGCAAATTGTAAAAGGTGAATTCCCGTAATTCTCTTTGGGCGATCTTTATCTTTTTTGATGGTATTTATTTGAAACATTCCGTTTGATGATCCGGCATACATGATTTCCTTACATTCTGCCAAGTCATAAATTAATTCAGGATCCAATCCTTCCTTATTAGTGATATTAGTAACAAACTGATTTTTGGAATCTATAATGGAGATGCCGCCAGTGGTTGCCAACCACAGATTTCCGGCATGATCCTGAATGATTTTTGATATATAGTCGGCGGCTATTCCCTGGCTTGCTTTGCCATACTGTATAGTATTTTTAAAAGGATCTATCACCATTAACCCGCTATCAGAACCGACCCACAAAAATCCATTCTGATCATTTTCGACTGACCATATGGTATTAGAAAGCAGGCCGCTGGATTTATCAAGGTGTAGTATGCTTCTGTCTTTTTCTGTATATACATATATGCCACTATCCCGAGTATTACACCAGATTCTTTTCAGGCTGTCCTGCGTAATGCCAAGAATATCTTCAGATAGCAAGCCATTTGCCTTCGTTATTTTAGCAAGCTGTTTTTTTACGGGGTCCAGCAGGTTCAATCCAGCACCAATGATCCATAGCCTGCCTTCGTGGTCTTCTAAGGTTTTGACTAAATTATCATCTGTCAGTCCTTCCTTTTTCCCAATAATTTTTAGCGTGTTATTATTTGGATTGAAAATGTGCAACCCGTTATTTGTGCCAATCCAGATATTTTGCTTTGAATCCTCGTTCAATCCCCACACATGATTATTTCTTAATCCTGCTTCTTTTCCGAAGTGCTGCGGTTGGGGTCCCATAGGATCAAAAATTAATATACCTGAATTCATAGTGCCAATTATTATCTGTCCTGCAGGATCTAAGATAACCCGGCCTTTATAATTTATTGCCTGGGATGATTTCGTTACTATTTTTTTTACTGCATTGCGATTGGGATTTAGAATATAGCTTGTATCGTTGGCAATAAGCCAGATATTTCCGTTATGATCTTCCGTAATATTAAAAATATTTGGAAAATTGCCTGAATACTGACCCCATTCAAAGACTTTCGTAAGATCTGAAGAAATGGATATCAAACCTGGGCTCAACCCAATATATGTTATCCATATCCCGCCCTTATTATCTGCATATAAGTCTATAGGCACCTTTCCTTTCATCAACACTGTATCGCCTAAATTTTTTATAAAACTTCGCTGTTTATCAATCACCTTGAGGCCAACTCGTGTAGCCAGCCAGATTCTTGACTCCTTATCTTCTATAATTCCGAAAACTGCATTTCCGATTTTCTGACCGGACGAAAAGCGCAAATTTTTTATGGTGCCGAGAACCGGATTGATGATAAAAACGCCATCCGAAAAAGTTGATGTCCAGATATTGCCTTCATGGTCTTCAATCATTTCTGAGCCGAACGTATTTGTTGAGTATTTTTTTAATATACTGGTCGACAGGTTCACGATATAAATTCCATCCGAGCTGGTTAGTGCCCATATCTGTCCCAGTTTATCTTCCAGCAATCCGGTAATCTTGACCTGACTGGTAATTTCAGCAGTTATAACATTTTCCTGAC
>JANMMA010000480.1:0-3208 GCA_031372815.1 Sphingobacteriales bacterium | reverse complement strand
CTTGACGGAGTCGGACAAAACTTTCTTGCGATCAGTTCACTGATTTTATTCATGGGAGTTCCCATCATTGCTTCAGTCGTCTGGCTAATCAGGAGGATGGCTGGTATCAGGTCAAAAAATAATTACCTGGGGTATATTTTCGGTAGCCTTTGGCTGATCGGATTATTCAGTGTGATTTTTTTATCCGGATTGATTACCCGCCAATTCAAACGCCAGGAATCTGTAAAAGAAGAAGTGGTGTTCACTTCTCCTTCCAACGGACGACTAGCCGTGGATGTAAAGCCAGTAGAAGGGAAATTCTACAGTATGTTTTGGTTCAACGACAATGACAATGAACGTGACGCTATGCCTGCTTTGTCTGAGAATGAGGACAGTTTGTTGCTGAACACCGTCAGGATTAAAATCGTTCGCAGCCAGGATTCAGCCTATCATGGCTACCTACTGAAGTTTGCCAGGGCCAGCACTTCGCCTCAGGCCGAGGCAAATGCCGAAAAGATCAGCTTCCCTGTTACGCAAAAGGATTCTGTTTTATACCTGCCGAAAGGGTTTCCTATTTCTAAAGACACAAAATTCCGGAATCAACAGGTAATGGTTGTTCTTGAAGTGCCTGTTGGAAAACAGATCCTGGTAGATAACCGTACAGATTTCTTTTCCTGGTTCAATGTAAACACGAGGGTTCGTGGAAATGGAATGGACCTGGATTGGGATGATGACAGGTGGAACAACGACTATAACTGGAGAACCGATGTATGGTATACTATGACCGCGAGTGGCCTTGAAAGAACGGATAAAAGATCAGATGATGAAGAAGACTTAAACAATGAGGACAAGGGCAATAACGGAGGGGAATACAGGTATAGGAAATCTGACAAAGACATTAAAATCGATAGTATAAACATTAACCTTAAGTCAAAGGATACCAGTATCAATATTAAGTTGAATACAAAAATGGATGACGGACAAAACGAAAAAGAGTCAGGCGGTGAAACGGCAATAAGTGAAAAGTCCGGTAAAGTGAGTTCCTATACAGGTCATATGATCTCTGTGTTCAATTTGCTGGGCATAACGGATTGATTACAGGTCATACGATCTCTGTGTTCAATTTGCTGGGCATAACGGGATTGATCGATTGTTTTTTTGGAAATAGAAAATAGCTGGACTAAGGTCCGGCTTTTTTTATGCGTAGGCCGGGGGCAACTTCCCAATCACTAAATTCAGTTACCCTGGTTATGGCAGCCAGAGGTAAACCGGCCGCTTGTTAAAATCTATGCTTGGGTAATTACGTTAAAAGCCAGTTAAATATACACTTATGCTCCTTTAACTGAGCCTTAGGAACGATTTTTTTACAGCCGACCATGAGTACTTGTTCCATTGTTGATTGATAAAAAATACAGATATGAAAAGCAAATCTCTGATGTTCGCCATTTTGGCAATGTTTTTTTTCTCCGGTTTATCGGCTCAGGTTGTTAATATACCTGATAAAGCAAAAAATGATTTTGGAAAAAAACATGCTCATGCAAAAGATGCGAAATGGGAGAACAAGGTAGCCTACTATATTGTACATTATTCGGAAGGCGGAACACATGCGACAGCACATTACCGCATGGATGGAACCTGGGAATTTACGGAGATGAAAATCAATGATGGTCGAACCCCGACTAAAGTAAAAAATGCTTTCCAAAAATCAAAATTCAGGAATTGGGAGGTTAAAGAGAAAGCCTTTGTGGAAAATGATAATAGGGAGAAACTATATCGTTACGAAGTAAAGAATGGAGTAGATAAAAGGTACATTTTCTTTAATAAAGAGGGCAAATTTATCAAGGAGAATCAGTCCATATAATCTGATATTATTATAATATTTTGACTTTTGTCAAGATGAAAGTCCCTGGTGCAAATGCATCAGGGGCTTTTCAATGGGTACCCCTGATGCTGATGGTTTTTTGACTTGACTACAAGCAGTGAATGGTAAACTATTCTTTAATTCTTTATGTACAAGGCCTTAAATTTGCGGCATTATCAACTTCATATGAAATCAACTCCATTTACTTCAAAACACATTGCTCTTGGCGCGAAAATGGCAGAATTTGCCGGATATAATATGCCCATATCCTATACAGGTATAAATGATGAACATCAAGCCGTGAGGACTAACAGTGGTGTTTTTGATGTAAGCCATATGGGTGAATTTATATTGAAAGGAGATCTTGCACTTGACCTTATTCAGCGTGTTACTAGTAATGATGCGTCAAAACTTGTTAACGGTCAGGCTCAGTACAGTTGCCTTACCAATGAAAACGGAGGTATAGTGGATGACCTGCTGGTATATTGTATTGAAGCGGGAAAGGTGTATATGCTCGTTGTTAATGCGTCCAACATTGATAAAGACTGGGAATGGATCATGAGGCACAATACCCAGGCCGTTGAAATGCATAATATATCTGACAAAACCTGTCTTCTTGCTATACAGGGACCAAATGCAACAAAGATCTTACAGCCTCTAACGGAAATGGATATCCTGAATTTAAAATATTATACATTCACTAAAGGGAAATTTGCAGGCGTTGACAATGTGATGGTAAGTGCAACAGGGTACACCGGTGCAGGAGGTGTTGAAATTTATTTTGAGGATATCGCAGACGACGCCGAAAAAATTTGGGACGCTATATTTGCCTCCGGTGCCGCGAAGGGAATTAAACCTATTGGCCTGGGGGCAAGGGATACTTTGAGACTGGAAATGGGCTATTGTTTATATGGTAACGATATTGATGATTTCAGCACACCGCTGGAAGGTGGACTTGCATGGATCACCAAATTTACTAAACTCTTTACGGCCAGTGAGTTCCTGAAAAAACAGAAAGAAAATGGGTTGGAAAAAAAATTGGTGGGATTCGAAATGGTAGATAAAGGAATTCCTCGCCATGACTATAAAATACGGGACATGGAAGGCAATCTGATAGGTAGGGTAACTTCAGGAACCCAGTCTCCCACCTTAAATAAAGCAATTGGCATGGGTTATGTACAAACAGCGCATGCCATATTGGGATCTGAGATCTTTATCGACATCAGGGATAAGCAAATCAAAGCCAAAGTGGTAAAAATGCCGTTCGTATGAATTAGCGGATTTGTGGATTGTCGGATTAACGGGTTGACGGATTGGCGAATTTACGGAGTGACGAATTCAATTCATAATCCTACTCGAACGATGTAC
>JANMMA010000457.1:0-7812 GCA_031372815.1 Sphingobacteriales bacterium | reverse complement strand
AAGAGGACCTACTTTGCATTCATTTACAGAAGAAAACTACCTGAAAGCCATATATAAACTGCAGGAAGCCAATGGTGAAGTGGTGGCGACCTCCGCTCTTGCCCTGGTGATGGGCGTTCACCCCCCCTCGGTGACAGACATGTTAAAGAGGATGGCCCGTAAAAAGCTGGTCGCTTACCAGAAGTCGAAGGGTTTTAAACTCACTGAAAAAGGAAGGATTGTAGCGGTTGGCATAATCCGCAATCACCGGCTTTGGGAGGTTTTCCTGGTGGATAAGTTAGGATTTCGCTGTGATGAAGTACATGACCTTGCCGAACAACTGGAACATATTCACAGTGAGGATTTGATAAACAAACTGGATACATTTTTGGGCTTTCCCAAAACAGATCCGCACGGCGATCCCATACCTGATGTCAATGGCGTGTTACCTAAATCAAAATCAGTATTGCTTTCAACTTTAGATATTGGCCAGCAGGGATCCTTTTCCGGAGTTACTGATCATTCTGCCTCCTTCCTCAATTACCTTGATAAATTAAGTTTTTCTTTAGGTGATAGAGTAAAGGTGAAATCAATTGAAGAATTCGATCAGACCTTTACACTGCAACTGAAGGGAAAGAAAGAGGTAACGGTAAGTCATAAAGTTGCCAGTAGTGTATTGATTTCTGATTAAAGGTAAACCAGTTTTGTCTGCATATTGGTATGTGCAAAAGCTAGTGCCGTAGTATTCCTATGTGTTATCCATTGCAAAGCACTTTCGTATTAACTGTTTCAGTATGTTGTTTATTCGTAATCCAGTCCCATATTTTTATAGATCTATCTGTGCCGCATCGCATTCTATAACGGATAATCAGGGCTGAGGTTAAGGTAAGTAAACCGATAAAAAGAATGGCAGCATTTATACTTATCATATCTGCTATAATTCCGGTAAGTATCGCACCAATGGCATAACCCAGGTCTCTCCACAACCGGAAAATACCAATGCTTTTTGCCCTGTCCTGCGGATTTGTGTTCTCCGCTACGGTGGCCAGGAATGTCGGGTATACCATTGCTGTACCCCAACCTAAAACAGATGAAATAATAACGAAATGAAGTAGAGTATTGGCCCAAACCAAAATGATCAGTGCAATAGCCTGCAAAAGCATACCTGCATAAAGCATGTCTTTCTTGCAAAACTTATCTGCCATTTTACCCGTGAATAATTGACCAATTCCCCAAACGGCTGGATATATGGCCGTTACTATCCCGATTTCTGCGATAGTAAACCCCTTTGTGGCGAGCAGGATGGGGAAAATGCCCCAGGCCATGCCATCGTTCAGGTTATTAATCAGGCCAGCCTGGGTTACAGACCCCAGGTTTTTATTTTTCCAAGTAGTATCCCAAAATATATTCTTCAACCTGGGAATAGTATTTGTTGTTGTCTCTTTTGCGACATGATGCCTTGTGTCTTTCAACAGGAATACAGTTCCCAGTAAACCAAAAACGACTAAGACTATACCCGTATAAAACGGATATGGCCTTATACCATATTCGCTGGCGATCCATCCGGTTAAAAAAGCAACTAGCGCCACGGCAAGATAACCGGCAAATTCATTTAATCCCATGGCGAATCCTCTTTGCTTTTCACCTACCAAATCAATTTTCATGACTACTGTACTTGACCAGGTTAAACCCTGGTTGATACCTAAAAGTACATTGGCCGCGATGATCCAACTCCATGTAGGTGCAAACATCAACATCAATGGGATTGGGATTCCGAATATCCAGCCTGCTATCAGTAAGTTTTTTCTGCCGAATTTATCTGCCAATGCGCCTGTGTAATAATTGGTGATGGCTTTAACGATACCAAAAACTATGATGAAGGAAAGAATTGCTGTTTTGGCTGCAATGTGAAATTCAACATCAGCAATACGCGGCAGTATACTTCGCTCCAGTCCTACCATGCCACCTACAAATGCATTGATGATAACCAGTAAGGTAAACTGCTTCCAATTCTCCTTTAATCCTAATTGTATTTCCATATCATAAGATCCTTTTCAATAAATATGATAATAGACGTAATGTATCAATGCTTCCGAAATACTCCCCTTTTTCAAAATCACCCTCCCACTGGGCCATTGTATTGGTGAGATGCGCAAAACAAACGACATTCTTTTGTTTAGCCTCTGCAAAAGCATAATAGCTTGTGCCTTCGTCTCTTACAGATGCTGTTATTAACGCAAAACGCTTGTTGAATAATTTATGATTAATAATTCCAGCGGAGGTAACACTGATAAGGTACTTACAGCCTGATACAAATAGCTGTTCAGCCACTAACACGGCATAAGATGAACCTACTATGTTGGGAATGATGCCAATTTCAATGCCATCAACTTTACAATTATACATTTTTGAATGATAACAAGCCCAGCATTCATTTATAGATGCCTGGTTATGATCCATTAAATATTCGCATAAATCTCCATCCGGATCAAGTACACAGACAGCAGGAACATTGCCATCTTTTTTCCCTTTTTGCCGCTTCGCCTCCCGTAGGAGATTTTCAGGTTTGAATACACTTTCTTCCAGGTAATATTTATGTTGTAATAAATTCATTTGTTTGTATTGCTTTTTATGAAACTGCACACCTGTTTGCCCCCGCTTCCAGATCTAACGGGTTTATATCGCTGAAATCTCCCTGTATATTCTTTTCCACTATGGAAAGGTAATTGGCTGGTGTGGGAGGGATACGATTCAGAATGGCGGTAATGAAATCTGGCTCATTCAACTGGAGGATTGTAAGGGCATTTTTAATATCCCCAATTGTTGATTGTATCGGAGTATTGTCAAAATCTACCGGCTGACTGATATGAGCTGGCAGAACAATAATGGTTGCCTCCAAATTCAATAGCTTTTGCAAGGATTGATATAACATTTTAGACTTTTGTTTTGCTTCATCATTGCTTGCTTTCAAATCTGGTCTGCCTACTCCATTAATGAATAAAGTGTCGCCTGTAAGCAATAATTTATCGTTGACGAGATAGCTTATACTTTCAATTGTATGTCCCGGAGTTTGCATGGCTTTTATCCTGATGTTTCCAATTTGAATAACTGTATCATCATTCACCGGTTCAAAATCAAAGTTTACTTTGCTGAGTTCAGGAAGGTGTAATGTTGCGTTATTATTCTCTGCTAATTGTTTTGATCTGGAAAGATGGTCGGCATGAATATGGGTTTCCAATACAAGTTTCAAATTAAGGTTCTCTTTTTTGAGAACGCTCTCGTATGCTTCTATCGGTAAAGAAGCATCTACTGCTATGGCATCATTGCCCGATGTAATAATATATGAAAGGCAACCCTTTCCTGTTCTTCTGAATTGGATTACATCAAAATCAGGAAATGAAAGTTTTGCGGTATTCCACGACATGCTCCAGCCTTTCATACCACCTTGCAGGGAATAGGCTTCAAAGCCATTCATTTGGAGAAGGCCGGCAGCAATCGTACTTGTTTTGCCTCCTGCACAAATGGCTACTACAGGAACTGTTTTATCCAGGTACAAACCGTGTAAAGCATCAGGATTGTTTAGTTTTAGCTTTTCATATGCATTGAAATAAATGCTGCTTGGAATGTACCATTCAGATCGCTCCTGGATGGGCCTTATGTCAAGTATGGAAACCTTCTTTCCTATTTCTAACCAGGTTCTGAGGGTATTTGAATCTATTTGCGGCACACTTTCCATTATTTAATAAATTTAAACGGCTCAATTTGTTTTTTCTGATCTAATGACCACAAAACTCCCCTTTCCAAAACCAGGCTGTGGTTGTTCTATATGAGCTGTTACCATTGTGGCAAAATCGAAAGATTGATTTTCTATAGGTAATTTTTCTGCCACTCCACTAATAATTTTCACGCCTCTTTGTTTAGCAATTGCTGACATGCTATTAGAGGGCTCCACTCCGAATTTAATTTGCAACGGTGCTGAAAATCTTCCTGAACCAGCTCCCATTTCAATGCCCGTACCTTTAGAAGGAAGAGCTTGTTTCATTGCCAAAAGTTCAGATTGATACAGGTTTGCATGTTTATCAAACCATTGGTCATACTCTTTGGCGAATTGATTATAAACTTTAGTTGCATTAACAGGTGTCATTTGACTTTCAGTATTATTATTTTCTCATAATAGTTTCCCTGCATTCCTTCCTGAGCCTTGCCCTTGACGCTCTCGCCCCTTGTCAGCATTACTTGTAATTGCAGCTCAGCATTCTTTGCATTGCTTAGTGGCTGTATGGTCATGGGTAAACTTGTAATGTGGAAATCTTCATAACCAGCAAGCTTATCGCCAGCCAGTCGACATGACATAGGAAGGTTCACATCCCAGTCAGGTGCAAATTTTGAAAGCGATTGTGTACCAATAGTGGCCGGATCAACATAAAGCCAGGCATTCCGGTAAGTTGCAGCCACAGATTGATCCTTTTTTTGTCCAATTACAGTCAGCACGGTTTTTTGTTCCCACCTTTTGGCTTCAATCAGAAATGAACCATCAGACTGTTTTAAGGATTTTTTCGTCTCCATATCCAGTATATCAATGATCAGTTTATTTTCATCCTTCCACGGTCCGTTATTAAGGTGACAGCTTAGGCAGTTTTTTGAACTACTTAAAATTCCCACCGCCGGGGGGTACGCATATGCTGCGTTAATGCCAAATGAAGGTGATTTGTGTGTATTCGTGAATTCTGCATGAAATACATTATCCCTATTCGTTATAGAATTGAATAAAATGATAAATGAGAGGATCGTAACCAGTATGGCGACTTTTGATTTCATAATATCTGCAGTTTATTTATTCATCGGGTATCCTTTGTCAATCCAGTCTTTCTTGATGTTCTGAGGCAGGTTAAGCAACTTGTGATTCGTAAATTCCATACTATTGAGCAATTTGAAAGCCGGACGAATATTAGGGCAGTGCTCAAAGGGGCAGCAGCCACAATCTGGTCTTACCAAAACTGCTTTAGGACAATATTGTAATAAAGAAGCTAAAATAGAGTAAGCGAAAAAAGTGATTGTTAAACATGAGAATATATTTTGAAAGTATTATTGATTCCGGTATTCGTGATCTATTGTTTCCTTTACTGTGTTAATTTCCATTCTACATAGCCGTCATCCATGCGTAAGGCCTTAAATTTCTTTTCGTTGAGAATTCTGACGGCATCATCAGCCATGACGCATAAAGGTCCACGGCAATAAGCTATAATGGTCTTGTTTTTAGGCAATTCATGTAGTCTTTTTTTCAGTTGGTCAAGAGGGACAGAAAGGGCATTGGGTATATGACCGGAATTGTACTCATCCGTCGGTCTTACATCAATAAGAAAAACTTTTTCCTTTTTTGACCTGGCAATTAATTCTTCCAGGGTAATAGACTCCAGGATATTTTTTCCAGTTTTAAAATCAGTGATAAGTCTTTCAATTTCTGCAAATTTGCGAAAGCCCAGCTCTTTTACTACTGACACCAGCCGTAATACACTGTCATCGCTAATACTGTAAATAATAAAATTCCCTCGTCGCTTCGTATCCACCAGTTTTGCCGATTTCAACACCTGTAAATGCTGTGAAGTGCTGGCAATGGACATGGCAATCTCCCTGGAAAGCTCTTCAACTGAATAATCCTTTTGGGAAAGGGCGTCAATCAGTTCCATTCTTTTGGGGTTGGAAATCGCATGGGTAACCCTTGAAAGTTCCTGGTATACCTGTTCCTTAACTGACGATATTGCCATAATGAAATATTTGCAGGACAAATATATTATCTTTTCAACAATTCAACAAAATAATAGAATAGGTAGCCCTTATTCAGGATTTTCTTCCGTGCACTGGACAGGATGATTAGGCCAATAGTTCCAAAATCTTCCTGATTTTCCCCAACTGGCTTATCCCGCGGTTTAATTTACATTTGTAAATACCCATTCCAATGTATTCCCGTATCACCAATTATATCCAACAACGGATTAAGATAAGCCCGGAAGAGCTTAGAGAAGTCCTTAAAAACAGCGAATTAAGGCAATTTGCCAAGGGGGAGTATTTACTAAGGGCCGGTGATTACTGCAGGTTTATCGGTTTCCTGAATAATGGTCTTATTGTAACAACCATTGTGGATGATTCGGGTATTGAAAAAGCTACCGAATTTAAATGCGAAGGGTGTTTTTTTACTTACACTGAGGGACTCGCTGAAAACACTCCCTCACATAAAAACTTTATTGCCATTGAAGAATGTACAGCACTTATGCTCGAAAAGGAATACCTGCCTGGAATTTTTAAGGCTTATCCCCAATTTGAAACCTTGTTCAGCCAGATACTTGCCGAAGAATTGCGACTTGTTTTGATGAATGAACAAAATAATAAAACCCATAATGCATTGGAAAGATACCTGGCTCTTGAAAATACTTATCCGGGGGCTTTGCAAAGAATTCCTATAAAATTTATTGCTGACTATCTTGGTATTGAAGCTCCAAGTCTTAGCCGTCTCCGGCGAAAATTGGCAGGAAAGTGAAAATAACCCAGGTTAGTTTTTATGAATGGCAGGTGATATAGATTTGTTTAAACAAGACAGAACTATGAACCTTGAAAAATTTGTATGGTTACTACTGGATAATGCTATTAAATATTTCTTTATTTCCCTGCCATTCTACCTGGTGTATTATGTTTTTTTCAAAAAACAGTTTTCTTTTAAGAAAATACAGTCAAAGTTTCCAAAGTTAAAGGACTATGCCCGTGAATTGGGATTTTCAACGCTTTCAGTGCTTATATTCTCGGTACCCCCGCTAGTTATGATGTACAGCGATACCATCAGGCCGTACACTACTTTTTATAACAGAATAGATATGTATGGCAAGCTTTATTTTATACTCGCTTTTCCTTTAATGCTTATTATGCATGATACTTATTTTTACTGGGCACACCGGTTAATGCACAATCCCTGGTTATTTAAGATGGTACACCTGGTTCATCATAAATCCACTAATCCATCACCCTGGGCGGCCTATGCTTTTCATCCGTTAGAAGCGATTGTGGAGTCACTGATATTTGTAATCTTCCTGCTTGCCATTCCGATGCATAGCATTCACTTAATGACCTTTTTTGTATTCAGCCTTGTTTATAATGTTTATGGTCATTTGGGATTTGAAATTTACCCCAAGGGATTTAATGAACATTGGCTGGGAAAGTGGATGAACACATCTGTAAGCCATAACCTGCACCATCAGTACTTTAAAGGCAATTATGGATTGTATTTTACCATTTGGGACAGGATGATGGGAACCCTGCGGCCGGATTACGATGTTTCATTTGAAAAGTTGAAGTCAAGAAAAAAACCAACTCCCGGTAAAATATAGCCATAGCAGTGAAACGACTGTCTCTTTTTTGACAATTGTGCATTGGCAAATAACGGGAGAAGTAAAAACAGCATCAATACTATTCTCATTTTGTACAAATTTGGACTTTCGATGTCCTGAAAATACTAATTAGGCCACGAATTTGAAATGGCTCATTTATAAGCCAGCAACCTTAATGCATTCAAGACCACCACTAAGGTTGAACCTTCATGTGCAGCAACCGCAGGACCTATATTGGCTATATCCAGGATGGTCAGGGGTATAAGTATAGCCACCATGCCCAAACTGATGACCAGGTTCTGCCGGATAATGGCCTTGCTTTTCCTGCTCAATCCTATGGCAAATGGCAGTAATGATAATTTGTCGCCCATTAGGGCAATGTCTGCGGTTTCTAAAGCAACATCGCTGCCTGCAGCTCCCATAGCAATTCCTACTGTGCTTTTCGCCATTGCCGGTG
>JANMMA010000432.1:0-3444 GCA_031372815.1 Sphingobacteriales bacterium | reverse complement strand
TGCTCACATTTTTCGGAAAACAGTTCATCGATCAGTTTACCCTTGCCCATGCTATTATCGATAGGTATATGAAGAAGTTTACAAACTTCCCGAATGCCATTTTCATCCATCGCGCTGATATCATACCCGGTATGTTCTTTTATCGCGTCATACATCGTAATGCGCTTATAAGGCGCTTTGAAATCGATCTGCTTTCCATCTACCTCTGCCACGGAGTGACCATTAACGGCAACGGCTGCACGCTCTAGAAGCTGCTCCGTAGTTTCCATCATCCACAAATAGTCTTTATAGGCAACATAAAATTCCAGCACCGTGAATTCAGGATTATGGGTACGATCCATCCCTTCATTCCTAAAATTCCGTGAGAATTCATACACCCAGTCGAACCCACCAACAATCAGTCTTTTCAGATAGAGTTCATTGGCTATGCGCAGGTACATGGGAATGTCAAGCGCATTATGGTGCGTAGAGAAAGGCCTTGCCGCTGCACCGCCGGGTATACTTTGCAACACCGGAGTATCTACTTCTATCGCGCCATGCTCATTTAGAAAATTACGGATGGCATTGACCATTTTGGTACGTTTCAGGAATGTTTCCTTAACGTGAGGATTAACGATTAGATCAGCATAGCGCTGGCGATATCGAAATTCCGGATCTGTTACAGCATCAAACGTTTCGCCTTCTTTTTCTTTCACAACAGGCAATGGTTTCAATGACTTGGTAAGCATCACCAATTCCTGTACGTGTATAGATGTTTCACCGGTCTTGGTGGTAAATACATAACCTTTAACGCCGAAAATGTCGCCGATATCAGAGAGGTGTTTCCATACTTTGTCGTAGAGCGATTTGTCTTCAGTCGGGCAAATATCATCGCGCCTGATATACACCTGTATTTTGCCTGTGCTGTCCTGCAATACGGCAAAACTTGCTTTACCCATATCCCTTATGCCCATAACGCGGCCTGCGAGGCAGACACTGGTAAAATCGGCTTTATTTTCTTCCCCTTTATAATGTACTTTGATAAATGCAGCGGTGGTATTAACGGGGTATAATGCAGCCGGATAAGGGTCGATTCCCAATGACAGCAGTTCTTTCAATTTATCACGGCGGATGATTTCCTGTTCTGATAGTGAACTCATAATTTTTTCAAAGCAGCAAAGGTACTGGAAATGACCGAAAGCCTTAGTGAGAAAACCCCGCGGGTTGCGGGGTTAGTTTTTTGAAGGGCAACTATTATTTTGGTATAAAGTGACAATGACCTAAGCTTACGGCGTTTGCGTAAATGATGGTGTTATTTATCCAGTCGAAGCCTGTATTGAAATGTAACCCGGAAGTAGGGTGCACTATTGTTGGACAAGACGTTGTACTGATCTTTCGACGTATGGTTATAACCTGTCCTGATTTTTCTCATTATGCTATAGCCTGTTTCTGTGCTTAATACTATTTTTCGGGTTAGGTAGAAATCTGCATAAGCGCCCAACTGATTGTCATCTATCCGTGTAAAATTAACTGATGAAGAGGTATTCGATTTCAATCTGTAAGAACTGGTAAACGTTCTAAAATTTCCTCCCCATGAAATGGTTTTACTAAGTCTGTTTTCATAAATCAAATATCCGGGAAGTATACCAAATAGCTTTTGCTTTTTGTTGATGGTCCAATCTATCCCTAATAAAGGAATAAAAAAATTGCCCCAGAATTCACGGTTATAATATAGCCCGAATTTGTATGACAGACCCGCATTTTTATGATAGGTCATGAGCAGTGCTCCACCAGCTTGAAATCCTTTACTGAACTGCACCTCGGGCTCGCCATTCCAACGCGGAATAAATGCAGCCATGGCGGACCACTTAGCCGAAATATCCCTGCTGTATGTTAGCCAGGTTATAGAACCCCGGAAATGTTGTTGATCGGTTTGTGGAGCAATTTGAAACCAGCGTTCCTCCCAAACGGGGTTTATCAATATTATACTGCTATCCTTAAGCACGATAGGAAAATTTACTTGTGCCCTGAAATGTGAAAAGGATTCCGGGTCCTTACCAGGGCTATTCTGATAGGCCGCCTGACCAAGGTCAAGATAGGGCTGTGCGATTATGTTGATGGAAAGAAAAATCAGAATTAGTAGTTTATATAAAATCCGGTAGTGCATAATTCTGGTTGCATGATGTTTAAATGGAACAAACATTGATCGTGGAGAAAGTTTTCACAGGGTACTCTGTTTCATTTTGTAATGATCCTCTTTCTTTCTGGCAGGATTAATATTAGCAACTACTAAGGAGCGTATTATTATTTTCCCAAGGTAAATGATAAAGCCAGCGAATTTAGTCCTATTGGCTTGGAGTAATAACTGAATGGGATACTCTCTTTTTTCAATAAGACGCTTGCCCGACCCCTGTTTTTTGAAGCGTTTACTAAGATTGGCACACTGGCACAGGTTGCCACCAAGCCTGTAATGGCAACAGCACTGCCAGTACCCGAAGATTCGTAATCGTTGGGGTTGTCTAATTCCGGGCCAATAAGCATCATGGCAACTCCTGAAGCAAGCAAGGTATATCCGATAGTCCGCTGCCGCATTGCCTTTTTTTGATATTGCATGCCCATTGTCATTTCATAGCCCGGCGGTTCATTGTCGGATTTGGTTCGGAGAAGCATTTGGGCTTTGCCGGCATTCTTATTGCCTGCAGAAATTAGTCCAATGGAGGTCCCCGTGCTGACCAGTGAGATTATACTTAAAGTCAATGTGCCCGCGCCACTTACATTGTCACCCTCCCAAGCCCTATTCCATTCGTCAGCAGCAACAAAAGGTAATGCCACCAATGATATTGTTGCTATGCCGGCTAAAACATATCCGGCCGACTTCTGGTTTTTACTTTTTTGTAAAAAATGCAATCCAAGATCCTTGTAAGACATTTTTAGCAGGGCTGAATCAGCAATTTTCTGGGCATTGCTGCATAAACAAATCGAAAGAAAGGCGAGGTTTGCGATTATCTTTTTCATAAATGCTGTTTTAAATATTATTGAAGTATTATCTAATTGGAAATGACATTAAATTGATAACTGCAGCAGCTGATCCTGCAAGAACAGCAGCAATGCCCTGCTAGTGTTGTCTTGTTCAATGCCAAGATTCTTTCCTCCAAAGGCAATTACCAAGCGACAAATCCTGCAAAGACATATATCCCAGATGCTATAAATGCAAGGGATGCTATTAACAATACACCCCCCAGAAAATGACTTCCGATCGAGGCACCCTTTGCAGGATTGTACATATTGTACTTAACTACCTCGTCCTTTCGGATCAATACCAGTTCAGTATTACCCGGTTTAGGAATATTGGCATATACATGGATCTCATTGAAAAGTGTTGCGCGGTGCTCATACTTGTATTTCTGTAACCTGTAGCCCGCTCTTGGTTCCGCGTAGGTTGGCCTGGCCGGGGTATATGGGGTG
>JANMMA010000308.1:0-3108 GCA_031372815.1 Sphingobacteriales bacterium | reverse complement strand
TTGGCGTTATACCTGAAAAATTCGGCCAATTGGGTATCCAGATGGAGATCAGGGGAGATGATATTTATATTCCTTCACAAGACCTCTACGAAATACAAACATTTATAGATGGATCCGTACTCACCATTTACGATGCACCATGGCCGGGTTTTACACCTGACCTGCTGAGTATTGTACTAGTTACCGCTATACAGGCGAGGGGCAGCGTACTCATCCATCAGAAAATGTTCGAGAGCCGTTTGTTTTTTGTCGATAAACTGATCGACATGGGCGCAAGGATCATCCTCTGTGACCCTCATCGTGCTGCGGTAATCGGGCTTGAACGGGAACAAAAACTCCGAGGTATCTCTATGAGCAGCCCTGATATCCGTGCAGGGGTGGCATTGTTGATCGCAGCACTCAGTGCAGAAGGGAAAAGTGTAATACAGAATATTGAACAGATCGACCGGGGATACCAGCAGATAGATGAAAGGCTACGCGCCATTGGTGCTGATATCACCAGGAAATAATCTACGGGATAATTAACCTGTTCATAAAGCTCTAATCATTGGCATTTCGCATTTGACAGTGATATGATGATGAAAGAAGTGAGCATGGCGTCAAGGAAAAGGGTCTGGAATAGAGTTGTTGCAGGACCTCCGCTATTCCTGATAGCCATGATCGCCGGCCTTTTTCAGGTATACATTCCAGTTGTTATATACTGTGTGACCCCATTAGTTTTCTTATTTTTACCGGGCCTGGAACTGGAAGAGAGCATTGATCAGGAAACCACAAACCAGACATGAACAAGATCATTATATTAACAGCGCCTTCAGGTGCGGGTAAAACTTCAATCACGAGACACTTGCTACGGAAATTTCCCGACAGTTTGCAATTTTCCATTTCTGCGGCTACCCGTAAACCTCGTGGAGCAGAGAAAAACGGGGTCGACTATTACTTTATTTCAGAGGAAGAATTTCAACATAAAATTCAGCAAAATGATTTTGTGGAATGGGAGATGGTATATGAAGGAAAATATTATGGTACCCTGAAAGACGAGATACAAAGAATCTGGGACCTGAATAAAATTCCGGTGCTCGACATCGATGTTAAAGGCGCCATTCACGTCCAAAAACAATATCCCGGATCAGTAATGTCCATTTTTATCCAACCGCCTTCCGTGGATGAACTAAAAAGGAGGCTGAAGTCAAGAGGAACCGAAACTGAAGAATCCCTACAGGCCCGGATCAACAAGGCAGCCTTTGAACTCTCTTTCAGCCATTCGTTTAATCACGTGATTGTCAACCACCTCCTTGACGAGGCCTGCAGCAATGCCGAAAACTTAGTCAGGGCTTTCATTTCGGCGGATTAACTCCCTATATTTGAGCTATGGAAGCCCTTATTTTAGCCTGTATCGGAGCGTCCCTTCTGCTGGCCGGTTTTTTTACCGGAATTGAAGTGGCCTTCATCAGTGCAAACAAGATTTCCATCGAACTAAAAAAGAAACAGGGGCTAAAAAGTGGGCGGATCCTGTCGGAATTCCTGGAATCACCCGCCAAATTCATCGGCACTACACTGATCGGCATCAACCTGGTAACGGTCACATATAGCCTATTGATAGGCGCTTTTTTTACGTCATCATGGAACTGGATGCAGGGATTTTTTGTGAAGGAAGCAGCTCCCTATTTTATTTATATCCGGCTTGTATTTGATACCCTTCTGGCCACTATCATAATCATGCTCGTGAAGTTTTCTTTCCGTGCCATGTTCAGGGCAAAAAATGATACACTACTTGGGTTTTTCGCGCCGCTGATCAATTTTTTCTATGGCCTTTTATACCCCATTGCATCTTTTTTTGTAGCCATCGCCGAATGGATTCTGAAATACCTATTCAACGTAAGGTTGTACGACGAAAAAGAAGCATTTTCCAGGGTTGATCTTGAACAATTCATTCAGCAAACCAGGGAGCAGTCGGAAGAAAACCCTGAACTCAACACTGAATTATTTGAAGCCGCGCTCTCGCTACCCAATATAAAAATCAGGCAATGCCTTGTTCCGCGGAAGGAAGTGGAAGCGGTTGACATCAGCATTTCCATGGACGCTTTGCAGAAAAAATTCGTGGAGACCAAGTTGAGTAAAATGGTGGTTTACGAGAAAAATATCGACAATATTCAAGGCTATGTTCACCAGTTGGGCCTGTTTCAAAAGACTGCCGATATCAGGAATATCCTGCTTCCAATACCCGCCGTTCCTGAAAGCATGAGTGCCATCGACCTTATCAATAAATTCACCAAGGAGCGAAAGAGTATTGCCTGGGTAGTAGACGAGTTTGGCGGTACCGCGGGAATCATTACTATGGAAGACCTGCTGGAAGAGATATTTGGAGAGATCCAGGATGAGTATGATACGGAAGAATTTATTGAGAAACATATCGCTGACAAAGAGTTTATATTTTCGGGCAGGCTGGAACTTGACTACCTGAACCAAAAATATAACCTCAAATTACCGGACAGCGACTCAGAGACATTGTCAGGCTTTATCATCAACCAGCATGAAACCATCCCCAAAGAAAAGGAAAGGATCATCATAGATGATTTTGAGTTTGAAGTCCTAAACGTTAGCGAAACGCGTATTGAAACCGTGAAAATGCGGATTCTTCAATAGTATTAGGTAAATTTGTTATTCAAAGATTTCATGTGGCGGTAAGCGAATCAGGCAGAAAATCCTTCTTCAAAAAAATACGGGGTCAGGAAACCAGCGAAGACGAGATGAGCTTTATTGATCATCTCGAAGCGTTGAGATGGCACGTTGTGCGCTCGCTGCTGGTTATTATGGCCTCCGCCATAGTCTTCTTTATTTTTATTGACTGGATATTTGACCATGTAATCATGGGTCCTACCCAGAACAACTTCATTTCTTACCGCGTCCTTTGTTCGCTGAGCCATATGCTTCGCATGGGCGATTCATTATGCATGCCACCTATGGAATTAAATCTTCAGGTAAATAGCGTGAGCGGTATGTTTATGTCGAGCATCACCATTGCCTTTGTGGGTGGAATCATTGTAGCGCTGCCTTACGTGCTCTGGGAAGTTTGGAGTTTTGTTAAACCCGCGTTAAAGCCCGGTGAAT
>JANMMA010000409.1:0-8428 GCA_031372815.1 Sphingobacteriales bacterium | reverse complement strand
ATACCACCACCGAGTCGTTCAAGGTGTTTCCACATACCTCTTAGCCTGGGAAGTATATACTGATATTGGGCCAGTTCTACCTGCGCTTTCGCCTGTGCGGTTTTAGCGCGGCTGGCGAAGATGTCTAGTATGAGGTCACTTCGGTCAATAGTTTTAACCCCGATAACTTTTTCGATGTTTGATAATTGTGCACCGCTCAGTTCATCGTCAAAGATGATCAGGCCAACCTCTTTGCCCTGAATATAGTTGCGGATTTCTTCTAGTTTGCCTTTACCGATATATGTTTTACTATCGGGGTGTGCGAGTTTCTGTATAAAACGCTTTAGGGTTATAGCACCCGCTGTTTCGGCGAGGAAAGCAAGTTCATCAAGGTATTCCAAAACCTGTACTTCCTTTTGATCTTTCGTGACCAATCCCACCAGTACGGCTTTCTCTTCTTGATTCAGTAATAGTTTTTTTTCGATCAAAGCGAATGCATTTTAGGTACCGCATATGCAGGATATCCGGCCATAGGTTTAATCATCAAATTTAATGATTTGGGAAGAAGCGGCGACGACAATTACAGCAGTATGATCAAATAATGCCAAATGTGTGCCATGTGAGAATTGTTCTCCATTTACACACCATCGCATTGCCGCATTAAAAAATTATCGGCGAAGCCGATCACAGTCCACTAAGGGTAATTCCGACAGAAAACGGCTTCACCTCAGGTCCTTGAAACTCTTTGAAGAAAGAGGTGACCGTATACGTACCAAAAATGGTGAAATGACCGTACCCTATGCGGGCAAGAGCTGCGAGTCGGGTTCCGTAGAACAGGTTTTTGCTTTTGATCTTTTCTACATAACCACCGTCTCCGTCGGCATCGAGGTCAACTTTGGCTTTCGTCTTACCATCAAGCAGGGTACCGATTTTTGCACCAATGGCAAATTTGAAACCTTTATTCATATTCTCCGGAGAACTGGAATATCGGAGTTCAATAGGTAATTCAAGGTAGCCCATGGCCATCTTATATTTTTTATATTGACGGATGGTATCACGATTAAAGGTAGCCCTTGTTCTGTTTTTGATGTTGATATCCATCTTGTCGAAGTAGATATTGTCCGTTCCTACTCCTGGTCCGAGTGCCACACTGATCTTAGGATTTGTTTTGAATGGGAAGTCGAACATGAAGTAAGCATTGAACGTTCTGCCCACGCCTTTGGTAGCTATACTGTCTGGCGTCTGCGCCCAATTATACATCCCAATCTGGAGCAGGAAATGATCAGCCGAGCGATGGCTTAGGTCGATCTTTGACCAGTCTTTCTTTGATTTTTTTACTTCTGTCTGGCCAGTCACCACATTTCCAACCATAAGTAACACCAGGACTATAAGGATCGATCTCATAATTAATTTTGTATGCGCAAAACTATTCTGACCCCCGTTAAGGAAAGGTTAAGTTTATCACGTTTAAGGAAGGGGCAAAATTAGGGTTTTCAGGATGAAATGTGGAAGATTAGAAAATGTGTACAATGTGATAGATGTTGTTCTATTTTGGTGGGTTCACCATTTGTAAAAAAAAAGTAGCTGCAAACATACGCCAGCTCCCGACATTTTGTAAAAAAGCACGACCTTCTTATGAGGTCGTGCAATATGGCAAAATATCGTTGGCGCAAATTTGCATGGGATATTTCATGCTATCAGCACTGCTTCAATAGCGGACACCCGGTGTCCGAATGCGAACACAACAGTGGTTACAAATTCATTCAAACCATTGAATAATAATGAGTTATAAATCTGGCATAATACTGATGGCCTTAAAGGGTAGCAAGCAATTAGGTTTACATGCATTTAGTGATCTCAGATAACCGACAAACTGTTTACTATGATTGCCTCTTATTTGAAAATGATGTGGCGTGGAATGAAAGCAAACAAAATGTTTTCGTTCATCAATATCTTCGGGCTCGCCATTGGATTTACATCCTGCCTGCTGATCGCTTTTTACATTTATCACGAAACAAGTTACGACAAGCACCAGGTCAAGAAGGACCGGCTATACCAGTTGGTGTCGATCATTGTGATGGAAGGAAAGGAAAACCGGTTCAGTACCACACCAGCCCCAATGGCTCCGGCCATGACCAGCGAATTCCCGGAAATAGCAAGCTATACAAGATTGTTCCGGTTGTTTCAGGACGACAAAACGCTGTTTCAATATAAAGCCGGAAAGGATATCAAACCTTTTTACGAAAGCCAGGGCTTTATGGCCGACTCTACATTTTTCACATTGTTTACATATACGTTCAAGGAAGGTAATGAAGCCACTGCCTTAAATGAACCCAACTCACTGGTTTTGTCGGAGGAAACCGCTACAAAGATATTTGGCAATGAGCCTGCTTTGAATAAGGTCATTCATATCAACAGTAATACCAATGGTTCGGGAGATTATAAAGTGACCGGTGTGTACATTCCTGCCAAAGCACCTTCACATATCAACGCGAAGTTTTTTTTGTCGATGAGCAGCGGCGAATTTGGTCAATGGATGAGGACCGAAACCACTATGGTCAACAACAATATGTTTTATTCCTACTTGTTGTTGAAGCCGGGTGCAGACCCTGCCGGACTGGAAAAAAAGTTTGTTGCATTCATTGAAAAGCATGCGGGTGAAGACCTTAAAGCATCAGGTCGCAAAAGAGCCCAGACGCTTATTCCTGTTGCGGATATTCATTTGAAATCGGGGGCTGAAGGCAACGTTACCCCAGCCGGAAGTATAGGATACCTGAGGATATTATTTTCTATTGCATTGGTTACGCTGCTGATCGCCTGTGTCAATTTTATGAACCTTTCCACCGCGCGATCTTCAAAAAGGGCCATAGAAATAGGCGTCAGAAAAGTGATGGGTGCGGAGAAGAATTCGCTGGTCATGCAATTTATCTGGGAGGCAATATTTTATGCTGTCATGGCTTTTTTCATTGCGGCAGCCCTGACATTATTCCTGATGCCTTTGTTCAGGCAGACCTCTGGTAAGGACCTGGAGTTTACAGCGCAGCAGAGCATCGGACTCTTATCAGCATTCCTTGTTGTTGCTATTTTAACGGGTACCATTGCCGGCTTATATCCTGCTTTTTACCTGTCTGCCTTCAAACCGATAAAAGTGCTGAAAGGAAAGTTTTCAAACTCCCTTGCGGCCATTTCATTCCGGAAAGTGCTGGTGGTATTCCAGTTTATTATTTCAGGATCATTGATCATTGCGTCGCTGATCATAGGCGGACAAATGAATTACATGCGCGAAAAAGACCTGGGATTCCAGAAAGACCAGCAGATCATCATTCCGTTAAGAACATCTACGGCAAAGGACATCTATCCGGCATTTAAAAATGCACTGCTGAATTACTCCGCTATTTCCAACGTTGGCGCCTCGGAATACTACCCTGGCATCACAAATTTCAGGGATTGGCTGATGTATAAACAGGGATCACCGCAAGACCAGATGAAAACGGTTTATATTAATACCGTTGATGAAAGTTTTCTGCAAACGCTCGGCATCAAATCTATCAAAGGCCGTTTATTTTCCAGGGATTTTCCAGCGGATACTTCCAACCGGATCATCATCAATGAAAAAGCGATACAGGATTTTGGATTCGCATCGGCGGAAGATGCCATAGGTAAAAATATCGCATCAAACTGGGGCACTGAAGAATTATTTTCCATCATTGGTGTAGTTAAAGATTTTCATTTTCAGGGGTTGCACGACGAAATAAAATCCTATGGCTTTCTCCTAAACCGCAGACCGAGCTACAATTATATAATCGCCCATGCCAATAGTGGAAAAATTAAAGAAGTGCTTGCGGGTATATCTGCAGCCTGGGTCAAACTCAATCCGGATGAGCCGTTTGAATACAGTTTCCTGGATCAGGACTTCCAGAAAAATTATATCGCCGAAGAAAGACTGGCTGCGATCATCCGTTATTTCACCATCATAGCTATCTTAATTTCCTGCCTGGGACTATTTGGGTTAACCAGTTTTTCTGTGGAACAAAGGACAAAAGAAATTGGTATACGTAAAGTTTTGGGGGCATCGGTAAAAACCCTGGTGGGACTACTCTCCAAAGATTTTATCAAACTGGTTGGACTGGCAATCATTATCGCAACGCCTGTAGCGTGGTACGCAATGGATAAATGGCTGCAGAATTTCGTATATCGAATCAATGTGAGCTGGCTGGTGTTTGCCGAAGCAGCTTTACTGGTACTGTTGATAGCATTTACCACCATTAGCGTACTGGCCATTAAAGCGGCACTGTCGAATCCTGTTAAAAATTTGAGAGCAGAGTAAATGTTATGATGGTCATTAATATTCACTAATAATTCACGTGGCAGAATTTTTATGCTGTTACATTTGGTAGAGCATAAAAAATTATTATGAGAGCATTTCTATTTTCACTCGGTTTGTGCATCAGTTATTCGTCCATCGCACAGACATCACTCGATACATTGCTGATTCAGAAAATCACAGGGATAAAGGGTTTAAGTAATCATGGGGAATATAAGATTACGGTACCGCAAAATGACTTGAATATTACCGTCGACAGTTTTAGAATCATTCCTGCCATGGGACTTGGAACATGGGTAGGGTTTACCCCAACAAAAAATGGGGTCATGGTTATGGGCGATATAGTGCTCACAGAAAATGACCTGAAACCTGTTCAACAGGAGGTCATCCGGCAGGGACTTACTATAACGGCTATCCATAACCATTTCGTCAGAAACCATCCAAACATAATGTATATGCATATCGGCGGTGCCGGTTCTGCGGAAACGGTATCAGCAAAAGTAAAGGCCGTACTTGACCGGGTGCAATTATCCCGAGGTGGTAACCCGGCTGCTTCTGCTGTTCAACCTGTTGTCAATACGATTGATACTGCACGCATCAATGGCATCCTGGGATATCATGGTGAGATGAATAAAGGCGTGTATAAGCATACCATAGCAAGACCCGATGTTAGTTTGATGGAGCATGGAACAGCAGTTAGCAGTTTTATGGGATTCAATACCTGGGCAGCCTGGCAGGGAACAAATGAAAAAGCAGCTGTTGCAGGTGATTTTGCAATGCTTGAATCTGAAGTGGCTGATGTTATCGCGGCACTAATCCGGCACAATATTGAAGTTGTTGCAGTGCACAATCATATGACTTATGAACAGCCTCGGATTTTCTTCCTGCACTACTGGGGCGTGGGTCCTGTAGAAGAACTTGCACGCGGATTGAGAGATGCACTTAACCAGACGGGCAAGGGGAAGATGAAAATGTGAACATTGGGAAGTGTGGGAAATGTGAAGGTTTAATGTCTGATTTACAATGTAGAAACCTTGAGAGATGAAAATTCAAGAACCGTTATTTTTTCTCCAGTGAAATATATGCAGGAATCAAATAAGACGGCCTGGTTGCTGAAGCGGACATCACGCTAATACTGCCGTGCATTTCTGCCCTGCCAGGCTTCAAAAGCAATTGCAACGTGTTTTTTGCACCATTAGGATGCATTAGAAAACTTCCATTTCCGTCTGCCTGTATCAAGCCTTCACTTATGGATATGTTCGACAATCTTATTGGTAACTGTTTGTCTATTTTAAGAGTAACCGTAGAATCATTCACGACCATCAACTGTACAGGAATTTTTCTTTCAAAAGTAATGATCGCTCCCCTCCATTCACCTTTCATTGAATCGTTGGCGACAAAGGGCTTATCAGAAAAATCGGGTCCAAATTTTTCAAAAAAACCATTTAGTTCATTTTGGAAACCGGGGGCTAAGGTTTCAGCAACACTATATGCAATTTGATCAGTGAAGTCATTCCCTACAGTCGCATTGGTCAGGCAGGCTATTGCAATATCCTGAGTGGGTAAAAGCAGTAATGAGGATGCTGCTCCATCTATAGCACCGTTACTGATGAGGGCATTCATATTAGTTCCGGTATTCAACAGTCCCCAGCCATTGGCATAAAAAAGGTTATGGTGAGTGTATGGGAGCGGCGAATGCACCAGGTTAATACTGCTGTCAGTCAAAATAGTTTTCTTTTCAGGATGATGTTTTAAATGGAGCATACCGAAGGAAATGACATCTTTAACAGAGGCAAAGTAGCCAGCCCCGGCTTTTGGATAAAACTCGCTCGGCGCTAAAGGTTTTCCTTTGTTGTATCCGATCACGGGGTTCAACTTACTACGGCTTACAGATGCAGTGATCATTCCCAGTGGCTCAAATACGAATTCTCTCATGAATTGATCAAACGGTTTGCCGCTGACGTTCACAATAAGTTGTTCTGCCAGTCCGGGAGAAAAATTGCTATAACAGAACACTTCACCAGGTGTAAATGTCACGATACCATAACGCCTTGTTTGCTCAGCTATAGTTAAGGGTATTGCTTTTCCATCGGCATAATAATATTCCCACTGGTGAGGGATTCCTCCGGCCATATTCAGTAAATGAGATATGGTTAATGTTGATGGAGATCCCTGATAAAATCTGAGTTTGTCTTTACCTAAGTATTTTTCAACGGGATCGTTGAGGCTGATCTGACCTTTTTCTGCCAGTATCATTATCGCGGTAGAGGTAATTGATTTGGACAATGAAGCCAGCGCATAGGGTGTCGACGGTGTTGCCCTGATCTTTTTCTCTTTGTTGGCGTACCCATAAGATTGCTCCCATAAGATCCTGCCCTTTGAATAGACAGCAATAGATAGTGAAGGAATTTCATCCCTTTTTATTTTGGCCCTGATACTATCCTCTATCCCTTTGAACATGGGATTAGATATGGCTTGGTCGCTGCCGATATCCTGCGACAAGGCAACTGCGGGGAAGCAAACGCAAATGATCCACAAATATGTTAACTTATAGAGCATACCAGTATTACGGGACTGCGGCTATAAAAGTTACAATTTGATACCTTATAAGCCAATACAATAATTTATAGTAGTCACAGGAAGAGGAGCATTTAAGCATCTAAATAAGAAAGCATCACGTCAATTAAACTATTGCTATGTCTGACAATTTATCAAGAAGAAACTTTCTACGAAATGCGGCCTTAGCCGGAACAGGCGTTTTCCTGTCAGAGGAATTACTAGCTAACTATACCAGTAGTTTTTTAACACAAAATGGGGTGAGGGTTGGTGCCATAACCTATTCTTTCCGAAGCCTTCCAGGAAGCGCGGAAGACATATTGAAATATTGCTTACAGTCCGGCATTACATCAATCGAATTAATGGGTGATCCAGCAGAAGCATATGCAGGAAATCCTGCCGGGCTTATGCCTCCGATGCGACCAAGACCTGCGCAAGCTCTTGGAAGCACGGTTCCGGGCGGGACACCGCCGGCCGGCGGACCACCCGCAGGCGGACCGCCACCAGATTTTCGAAAAATGATGGAAGATCGAAATGCTAAAGCAAAGCCATGGCGCGAGACTGTGGGCATGGAATAATTCGTGGAGTTGAGGAAGATGTATAATAAAGCAGGCGTAGACATTTACGCGTACAAACCCGATGCGCTTAACGAAAGCAGTTCCGATAAAGAGATCGACTATGCGATGAATGCTGCGAAAGCATTAGGTGCAACTTCAGTTACGGTGGAATTGCCAAAGAATGCAGCACATTCAAAACGTCTTGGAGAATTTGCTTCCAAACATAAGGTTTACGTGGGTTATCATGCCCATACGCAGGCTACCGATACGGCATGGGATGAAGCACTGGTACAATCGCCCTACAATTCTTTAAACCTGGATTGTGGTCACTATATCGCTGCAGGAGGTAACAATACAAAAGAAAGTTTACTTGCGTTGATCGTTGCCAAGCATGACCGCATCACGTCTATGCATATCAAAGATAGAAAGACAAAGGAACATGGCGGAACGAATGTTTCATGGGGCACTGGAGATACGCCTATTGTAGAGGTGTTGCAACTGATGAAAAAAAATAAATACTCCTTCCCTGCTTCGATAGAACTAGAATACGACATTCCTGAAGGGTCGGATGCGGTAAAAGAAGTGGCTAAATGTGTTGCATATGCGAACGCGGCATTAAAATAATAAATGCTATTGTGAAGCAGACATTAAAATAATGCTGCTTCACAATAACACTGAATGGTCATTTTATTGTTTGGGGAAATTCGGATCTGCCATGACTTCCTTCATCTGCGCAACGTGCCTGTTGGTATGCGCACCTATGAACAACACCATCTGGTAACTATCGAAAGATCCTACAGCAAGCGCACCAACGTGGTTTCTAAGATCTTCTTTTGTAGTTTCTACAAAGCTCACTAGTTTACCCCTGTTTTCTTTAAAAGATGCTGTAGCATCTGCCACTGTTTTAAAACCTGTATTCTGTGGTTCAAGCGGTGCAAAAGTTTTTACTTTATTAGTCCGGTCGGCAATATTTTTCATAACATCGTCATCGCTCCATTTGATCTCGCTTCTT
>JANMMA010000299.1:0-30167 GCA_031372815.1 Sphingobacteriales bacterium | reverse complement strand
TATCGTTTGGCTAACGTTTCTGAAGTCCACGGGTACCAGTTTACTTACACCAGCCTCCTGCATGGTAACACCATAAATGATGTCTACGGTAGACATGGTCATTTTGTTGTGTGTTACAATGATGAACTGAGACTCCTTGCTGAATTGACGGATCATATTGGTAAACTTATGAACGTTGGCATCGTCAAGCGGAGCATCAACCTCATCAAGGATACAGAATGGCGCGGGCTTGATCAGGTAAATGGCGAACAATAACGCCGTTGCCGTAAGTGTTTTTTCTCCACCGCTCAACTGTGAAATTGATGTGGGTCTTTTACCTTTTGGTTTAGCAACGATTTCAATTCCGGTTTCAGCGAGGTTTGTCGGATCTTCCATAATCATATCCGCTGTATCATCTTCTGTAAATAGGGCCTTAAAGACCTTTTGAAAATTCTCCCTGACCTGGTTGAATGTGTCAAGAAATTTTTGGTTGGCCGTAACTTCAACTTCCTGGATAGTCTGCCTGAGGCTTTCCTTTGCTGTATCCAGGTCAGTCTTTTGCTCCAGGATAAACTCATAGCGTTTTTTCATTTCCTGGAAAGCTTCAATCGCCGTTGGATTTACTTCGCCAATATTTTCCAGGCGTTTTTTCATCCTGTCGCAGGAACTCTGTAATTCCTCCTGGCTAAGTTCTGTTTTGCGATCCTCATCAAATATGTCGTCCAGGTTTACCCTGAACTCAACACTTAATCTTTCTTTTATACCAGCGAGTTGTAACCTCAGTTCATTCACTTTGTCTTTGATGGCATTGAGTAACTGGTCTACCATCTCCTTGTCTTTCACTTTGTGCCTCAGTTCGCTTTCCTTTTCGTTCAATGCGTTCCGGAGATTGTAATAGGCCTGATCGGTTTCATTCAACCGCTTCTCCTCTTCTTCCTTATGCTGCAATAAAGTCACCAGGGAAGCCTGGACTTCTTCCAGCAATCCGGCGGTTTCGTTAATATGGGAACTCGACTCATCGAGCTGCATAGAACTATTGTTGATCTGCTGCCGGAGGTCATTAAGCTGGTTGTGCTTGAATTCAGATTCCTGTTTTAAAGCATTAACCTTACTCTGTTGGCGCGTATATTGAAGATTTGCATCGTTATAGGACGCATTCACAAAGTTATACTCCTGTTCAGCAAGGGAATATTCCTGCTCGATGCCCTGGAGTTTTATGGCCAGTTCTTCCATCTGCAGGTTATATTTTTCCAGCAATTCGCGTACGCTGGCAATACTGTCTGTATTATGTTCCAACTGTCCCTGCAAATCATCTACCCTTCGAACACTGTTCTCTTCATTATTCAACAAGTTTTCCAACTTATTCTGAAGTCCATATACCTGGTTGACAAGTGCATTAATCTGTTCTTGTGTTTGCCTGATCAGGTTTTCTTTCAGTTGTTCGTTGAATGTGATCACCTCATTATGCCTTGCCTGTATCCTTGCTTTCAGCTCATTTACAACCACCTCCTGTGAAGCAATATCGAGTTGCAGTTTCTCCAGGTTTTTGGCACGGCCGATCTTCTTTCCTTCAAATAATCCTACACTACCCCCTGTTAAGGAATATTTTCCTTTTACGTATTTGCCATTTTTTTCGATCACCACGTGACCGTTTGAATTTGCGAGTGCAGATTCATTTTCAGCAATGAGCACATTGCTCAACAGGTATTTCACCAGGCTGGCATATTTAGCATCATACTCCACTACACTGAGTGCTGGAAGCGTACCCTCAATCTGGTGCATTTCGTGCTCACCGGAGGGAACACCGTTGAGTTTATCCAACAAAAAGAAATTTGCTTTTCCCTTTTGATTGGCGTCCAGCAGGTGCACAGCCACAAGGCCTTCCTGAAGGTCATTGACCACATAATAATTGAGGTAAGGCTCCAACACATTTTCAAGGGCAGCCCGATATTCTTCTTTCACGTAAATGATGTCAGTAAGTATGGGAGCATGGTGGTTCCAGTTGGTATTCTTATGTAAGAACTTTACACTCTCAGGATATCCTTCCATGGAATCAATGAGGCTTTTGAGCAGGGCGTGCTCATTCCTCTTCGCGTCAAGTTTACGGCTTTCGTCGGCCAGTTCGCTACGCAATTGTTCCAGAATAGCCTGTGTTTGCAGGATCTGTTCTTTTGTAAATTCATGCTTCTCCTGCAATTGTCGCAGGTCGGTACGCTTCTCTTCGAGTTCTTCTTCTTTTTCCTGTTTTTCTCGAGTTACCTGTTCAATCTGCAACCGGCGATTTTGTTGTTCCTCACTTAACTGGTGCAACGCCCTTTGCAGGTTTTGTATAGAAGTATCTGCAACGGCTACCTGCTTTTCGGCTTCGAACTGCTGCCTCTGCAGGGCCTGGTTGTTCCGGCGTGTATCATCTATGGAGTGCCTTTTCTCGTCGAACACCCGTCTCTTCTCTTCAACAGTATACCTTAGTTCTTCAAGTTTTTCTTCGAGCTCAGTGACTTTACCTTCTTCCTCTCCAATCTGCCTGCTGGTAAAAGCAATGCTCTCTTCGATTCCTTTTAATTGTCCGCTTGCTTTTTCCAAAAACTGTTTCAATGAGCCTTCGCGTTCCCTTAAATATTGAAGCCTTTGAACTGCGAGGTTTTTTTCCCCTTCTTTATTGCGAACCGTATTTTGCAATTCATTGAATGCATGCTGGAGGTCCTGCAATTCTTTTTCGCGCTTAATAAAGGATAGCTTTTCTTCTTCAATGGCGGCGTCCTCAACCGCGATCTGTGCTTCGAGCTGTGACTTGCGGTCGGTCTCCCTTTCCTGCTGGTGGGTCAGGTCTTTGTATGTTGTATTGAAACCTTCAAGAGCAGCCTTAGCCAGTTCAATGCTTGCTTCCTTATATTCCTTTTTGATCTCAAAGTACTTCTCGGCTTTTTTCGCCTGGTTTTCAAGCTGCTTGAGTTGGTTGTTGATCTCAAACAAAAGGTCTTCAATACGAGCCAGGTCCTGCTCTGTGGCATCGAGCTTCAGCTTAGCTTCTTTCTTTCGTGTTTTATATATACTGATACCCGCTGCCTGCTCCAGCATTTTACGTCTACTATTCTCCTTGTCCTTGATAATATCATCTACCATACCCAGTTCGATGATCGCATACGAATCGGTACTTACACCCGTATCCAGGAAAAGGTTGTGGATGTCTTTCAAACGGCACTGCACATCATTGAGGCGGTACTCACTTTCTCCGCTTTTGTAAAATTTTCGGGTGACCGTTACCGTACTAAACTCCGTTGGGAGCAGGTTACGTGTATTCTCAAAAGTAAGGCTCACTTCGGCAAGGCTGGATGCGCTCCTCGACTTAGAACCATTAAACACCAGGCTCTCGAGGTTCTCACTTCTAAGGTTGCTGATCTTATGTTCACCAATCACCCACCTGATGGAATCAACGATATTAGATTTACCGCAACCGTTAGGCCCGATGATACCCGTAATCCCTTCGTCGAAGTTGATGATTGTTTTGTCGGCAAAACTCTTGAACCCCTTGATTTCTAAGCTCTTTAAACGCACTATTGAGTATTTATATTGATGTATTATGGTCTTATTAAGCAGTGTAAAATAAACGAAGGGTTTGGCTTTCCCTGCGGATTAAGTTCACCAATTATTCACACTGACAAAGGTGTGCGAAATGCAGGCCAGTTCTTCTTATTGACAACTCAAAGTTATCAACAGCATGTGGAGAACAAATACCCTTGGCATATCCTTGAAAAAAGTGTTCATGAAAAGAGAACTATCCATTGGCCGATACTATTGGTCGATTCAACGAATATCGGCTTAGCAAGTGTCGTAAAATTCGCTTTTAGAATATCGTTAATATACTTTTGATAATCGTAATTATCCGAATCCGAAAAACCGTTCACCCATGCCGGCCCCTTACCGGTTAAACTCGAACCCGTATGAAACATTTTTACACTGCAATCAAATGCATCGTCCCGGCTCTGCTGGTGATTTATGCTGGTAGTGTCTCGGCGCAACCATCACTGCGCTCACTGCTGATCAACCATGGCTCTAATACATGCGGAAGTACCGTTCCACAGCAACAACTTATTGCGGGTACGGTCAGCGGCAGTCCATCCCTGGTATTCAGCGGCGCCAACGGAGTGCCTTTTTACAATGTTTATACCGCCTATAATCCCAAAGACAAAAAAATTTACTTTGCTGATATTTCATCAGGGAGCACCACCCGCGTCTATGCCATGGACTATAACCTTACCGGGTTGATCACTGCTTCAATAACAAGTACACCAACCTACACCTATCCTTTCACGATCGACCAGTTTTGCTTCGATAAGAATGGAAATAATATTGCGATCTACAATTATAATTCCGGATCAGCTATCGGAAGGTTGAAGAGTATGGACCTCGCCACTGGTGCTGACATTCCGGGAACAGATAAACAGCTTGATTTTGCTCCCGGTTTTCAGCCAAATTCACTTGGATGGGGAGATATCGTATATATGCCTAACGGACGTATTTTTATGACTTTCGGCAACGCACCGTCACGCTTATATGAACTCATTAATTTTGAAGGTCCTGGTAATGCAACTGCCGTTTTCCTAAGTGTACTCCCCAGGCCCTGTTATAGCATTGGATATGTTGACGGTAACCTGATTGTTGGTGGATCAGATGGATCCGGATGTTATTATTATGTCTGGGATATCGCACTACAATCGCTTGGTGCTGAACGCTCTTTTCCTCTCGGCATGACCACCGCAGACATTTCGCATATGAATGTGGGTGTAGGCTTATCAGAGGAACTCGTTTCCTCAGTAGTCCTTGGCGGCGGACAAGCCGATCTGGATTACCGTATGGTAATTAAAAACAAGGGAAATATCAGCCTTTCTTCATTAGACATACAAAATAATCTTGCTGCAACTTTCGGCAATGGCAATATTTCGAATGTCCAGGTAGATTTTATAGAGAATCCCGCAGGTCTCGTACTGAATCCAGCATTTGACGGGCAATCCAACCTTCAATTGTTTCAACCAGGCCAAACATTGGACAACTTTCCAGTTGCTGCGGATTCTGTTGTTATCAGGATACGGCTCCGTGCCTCTAACCTTGTGCCTGGCGTAACATATTATAATTCTACCATCGGTAAAGGTCAGGTTGGAGCAGGATCTAACCTGATGGATGTTCGCGATTCTTCCAATAATGGAGATGCCACTATGATTGATATGGACTTTAATGGTGTATCGGATGATCCCGGAGAAGGCATACCTACTCCTTTTGTCTACAACGTGTTATTGCCCTATTACGGCCTTGAATGCAGCGCTACAAATTCCGGGAATGAAGTGATGGTAGACTGGACCACCAGCCAGGAAGTGAATATGGATCATTACGAAGTTGAAAAAAGCACTGACGGCAGGAACTTCTACACGATCAGCAGCGTAGCCGCTAAAAATAATTATAGAAATCAATACCATCAAAAGGACGATCAAATCAATACCACATCGGGCAAAATATATTACCGCCTGAAAATGTTGGGCTACAATGGAACAGTTACCCATAGCAAAACCATGGTAGTCACCATAGGAACAAAAGGTATTCAGTCCGTCAAAGTTTACCCTAATCCTTTTGAAGGAAATCTTCAATGTACCGTTAATGCATCATCCCGGACGCAGGGCCAGATCATTCTCAGGGACGGCACCGGCAGGGCGATCCATCTGTACACAATCGATCTGCACGCTGGCAGCAACGTAGTACATTTGACTAACCTGCAAAACCTCAACCATGGCCTGTATTACCTGGAATGGATAGTGAATTCAGAAAAAGGGATGGTGAAACTAATCAAATAAAGTCCTGTCGAAAATTTATCCGGTGTTGTCAGCATCGGATATGTCGGACACGCGTAAATTAATACCGGACTACCTAATCTTGCTATACTGAGGATTACATCCCGTTTTGGTTTAATTTGATGTAAAATCATTGCATGTCAACTATAAAATGGGGAATACTGGGCTGCGGAAAGATTGCCCTTAAGTTTGCGGCCGACCTTGCACATGTTGCCGATGCTGAACTTATAGCCGTTGCTTCCCGTTCGCTGCAAAATGCCCGCGAATTTTCAGCTCAGTTTCCCGCCAAATATGTTCACGGTAGTTATGAAGAACTGGTTTCTAATCCCGAGGTTGACATCATCTATGTAGCTACTCCCCATTCTCATCACCACGAACATAGCCTGCTTTGCCTCCGGAATAACAAAGCTGTACTTTGTGAAAAGGCTTTTGCCATTAATGCCGTTCAGGCCAGGGAAATGATTAGTGAAGCGCGCAGCAGAAAACTTTTTTTAATGGAGGCATTATGGACAAAATTTCTACCACATTTCATTAAAGTGAAATCGATGATTGCCGGGAATGAGCTTGGTGAAATTCGATCTGTGCTTATCAATTTTGGTTTCAGGCCGGGCGAACCTGTTGCCGACAGGATCTATAATCCACAATTGGGCGGTGGAAGTTTACTCGACATCGGGATATACAATGTTTTTATGGCGATGGCCGTACTTGGCAGGCCAGATTATGTTGATGCATGGATGACGCCTTCAACCTCAGGAGTAGATGCGCAATGCGCGGTGACTTTCCGTTATAACAATGGGGCGATCGCACAATTATTCTCCACCTTTCTGTCTAACCTTCAAACCGAAGCGGATATTTCGGGCGATAACGGCAGGATAAGGCTAACCAGCCGCTTTTATGAACCAACAACTACTATTGAATTCTATCCCGGCAGGGCCGACTCACGTACAGTAGTACCCGTAGAAAAAGAACCCGGATGGGGTTATCAGCATGAGATCAGGCACGTACAGGACTGCCTTCAACAGGGACTTACAGAAAGTCCTGTTATGACCCTTGACGATACACTTGCTATGATGGAAGTGCTTGATGAGATCAGAAGAAAGGCGGGAATCGTTTATCCGGATGAATGAATTACGGATTGCGAATTACGGATTGCGAATTTTCAGATTGACGGATTGGCGGATTGGCGCATTGGCGGATCATTGCATTTTATATGACCTATTATTTTAGAGTCTTCTCAATCCGTAAATTCGCCAATGCGCCAATCCGTCAATCTTTGTACCCCGCCCGCTTCCTGAGCTCTTCTACAGAAATGGTCATTGGCCTTCCAATCTGTTTGTTGCCTTTATAATTCATGATCCTTAGCATCAATGCGTCTTTGGGAACATTGACAGGTGTAGTATATTTGGGATAGAAGTTATCCGGAAATGAATTATCAAAACTATAATAACTGTCGACCCCGTCAATTTCAGGGATCAGTTCAACCTTCAGACCTTTTTCGCCTTCTTTGCTTACCCTGATATCAGGCTCATAGATGCTGGGCGCATATTTGGTACCTGCTGAATCAAGTCTGGGTAGATGGTTCTCAACCCGGCTAATAAAATCATTCCAATTGCGCTTTTCTTTGGGTGACCATACCGCTTCTGCAATGGCCATTCCACGTGGCCAGGTCATATATTGTGCCTGTCGAAAATTGAATATCTGCTCTGTCCAGAGATTAGCTTGTCCACCCTTAATCAAAGCAGGATTCACGGCTTCCGGTACAGGTTCAAATGTGTATGCTTTTTTTAGCCTTAGAGATGAATAAACCAGTGGTTCCATGATCCTGTCGCCCTGCATAAAGTCAATATAAACATGAGTTGACGGACTCATTACCACTTCATGACCCATTTTTGCTGCTTCAATTCCGCCCTTCATGCCTCTCCAGCTCATCACCGCGGCACCAGGTGCCAGTCCGCCTTCCAGTATCTCATCCCACCCAATCATTTTCTTTCCTTTGGAAGCGATAATTTTTCCGACCCTTTTGACAAAATAACTTTGCACTTCGTCAAGATTTTTTAGTTTTTCGCGGGCCATGAGCTTTTTAATGTCATCCGACTTTTCCCAATAATTTCTGGCGGTTTCATCACCACCCATATGGATATAGTCAAACGGAAACAGTGAAGCCACTTCAGTAAAAACTTTGTCCAGGAACTGGTATACATTTTCTTTTGCCGGACTAAGCGTATTATCGATCAGTCCGTAAAAATGTCCTCCTGCAGGCCATTCCATGAATTTCTCACCAGAGTTAACGTAATATTTCCCGGGTGTTCCGGAAAGGTCAGGATATGCTGCGACAGCCGCTAAACTATGGCCGGGAATGTCTATTTCCGGAAGTATATTCACATACCTTTCTTTGGCATAGGCCACCAGTTCACGAATATCGGCTTGTGTATAAAAACCTCCATAGTCGCGCGGTTCTGTAGAATCAGGTGCAGAAAACCTTCCAAAAGAACCTGTCTTTTTTACATTCCATGCCCCTATTTCGGTTAATCGTGGCAGTGATTTGATCTCAATTCTCCAGCCCTGGTCGTCTGTCAGGTGAAGATGCAGCAGGTTGTACTTATACTTCACCATATCATCAATGTATCGCTTCACTTCTTCTTTGGTGAAAAAATGCCTCGAAACGTCAAACATCAATCCCCTCCAGCCAAAACGCGGATAATCCGTTATGGTCAGTTCCGGAAGCGACAAGTCTTTTTTGCCCGTGCCCATAGGCAGCAGTTGCAGCAGCGTCTGCACACCATAAAACAATCCTGCGGGACTATTGGCCGACAGGTTCACCATGCCGGCATTGATTTTTAGTGAATATCCTTCGTTGCCCAATACTTTGTCGGCCACGGGGTTTATATTGAGCAGGAAATTGCTCATATTGGCTGTCATAACACCCTCGTGGACAGGTATGGAAAAGCCAGTGAGACTGTTTAATTTTGTAGCCAGCATATCAGCAATTTTGCGTGCATCGGCGTTCTTCGCCGGACTGCTGATAGCCGTTGCTGTGGAGACTTTGAACAACCCGTCACCCAACTGCATCTCTACCGGTGCAGGGATAATAGAGGGGATGTTGTTCTGGGCAAAAACATAAAGTATGGAAGTACAAAAAAGCGCAAGAAGAAGAGCAATTCTTTTCATAAAGTTGATCATCGTTGAGCGTCGAAATTAGTTAAATAGTGAATCTTAATAAAAAGCGAATAATGATTTTATCCATTTTACGGCTAACTTTCTTAAAATTTCAGGCATGAGAAAATTTATAATTCCTACTGACTTTTCTGATACTTCAAAAAATGCTGCCCGTTTTGCTGTGCACATGGCGAAAGATATACCAGACTGTGAGCTCATTTTATTTCACAGTTTTGACCGCGTTGTGGCGGGATCGGATGGCACCCCAATGTCAAGTGAGCCACAGGCACGGATGTCTATCTCTATCGCGGCACTGGAAAATGTAAAAGAGTCGTTGTCGCTAAATTCAGATGCAATAATTCGTTGTATTGCAGAAGAAGGCTCTTTCATGAGCAGCCTGGAAAAAATTATCCAGGAAGAAAAAGCTGACATGGTTGTTATGGGCATCAATGGCGCAACCCGCCTTGAACAGGTAATGATTGGCAGCAGTACGCTAGGCGCAATCAACCAGACTTTTTGCCCGGTGATGATTATACCACCTGAGGCAACCTACCGGAAGATCAATACCGTAGTATATGCCTGCGATATGAAAAATGTTGAAGACACCACACCTATTAAAAATCTTCGCAAAATGCTCGAGACCTTTAAGCCCAGATTATATGTAGTAAATGTGGACACCGAACATTATGTAGAGATCACGGAAGATTATAAACAGCAAAAAGCAAAAATGGATGTATTGTTGGATGGCTTTAATCCGGAATATGCCTTTGTCAGGCTTTTTGACTTTATCGATGCCATCAATCAATTTGCGACGGACCGGAATGCAGACCTTATCATTACGGTTCCCCGCAAACATAGTTTTTTGTCCAGCCTGTTTACCACCAGCCATACCCGCAAACTTGCTTACCATAGTCATTTACCAGTGCTGGCCATTCATGAATGACGATTAATATGTTAACTGTATTATGAAAAAATATCTGGTTCTGTTAAGCCTCATCACAACCGCTCCTGCCACTGCCCAGAAAATAGTGGACAAGGCCATTGTGAAAACACAAACAGAAGTGGTGTTCCCTGAAAATCCCGGCGGACCTGGTGGCGATGGCGGCGGGGACCGCGCCATGATTATGGGCGGGATGGGCGGACTTGACCTTTCGTCCACCATTTATTTCAAGGGCGACATGACCAAAATTGAATCGACCAGCGATTTTGGAAACAATATAACGATCACAGATCGCAAGAACAGAAAGACCACTACCCTGATGGAAATGATGGGAAAGAAAATGGGATTTTATGCTACTGATGAGGATGAAAAAGCCATGAAGGCCAGGCAGGATTCTATCCGCGCACAGAGAACCGATTCCCTGAAGAAAATGGGCATCAACATTGCTCCCCCACCCGCTCCGGAAATTGTTTACCTGGAAGAATCGAAGAAGATCGCAGGCTATGATTGCAAAAAAGCCATTATAAAAACAAAAAACAGGCAGGGAGAATTGAATGAATCAACGGTCTGGTATTGCCCGGATATTAAGATGGCTGATGGCTTTACCATGAATGCCGGTGGCGCTATGGGAAGGGCAATGATGGGCGGATTAAACGGCATTGACCAGGTTAAAGGTTTTCCTATGGAATATGAAATGCACCGATCCAATGGTATGAAAGTGCATATGTTAGTGACCAAACTGCAGACTGATGTCACCATTGATGATAAAACTTTTGACATTCCCAAGGGTTATGATATAAAGCCGATGAGTGAAATGCAAGGCCCAGGAGGTGGTGCCCGCATGATATTCAGGAGCGAGAATTAAAAACATGACCGCTATTCTTACACTGACCCGTTACAAAAACAGAGATATTTTTTTTGCCCTCAATGCTATGGGATTATTCAGGCCTTTTTTATGGCTGAATAAAAAGTTCAGTTTTTACAGGTTGTTAGGATGCGGACGAAACGGAACGTTCGACCTACATCCAGACTGGAACCAGTATGGTATTTTTACAATCAGTGATGGCGATCAGTATGCTCAGCCTTTGATGGAAGAAAATTACTTGTTGTGGAAGAAGCATTATTACGGCAGGTTTGTTTCTGCATGGTGGAAATTTTTTGGCGTAGAAACCTGGACTGTGGTGTTAAAACCGTTTATGGCTCACGGACAGTGGGGCGGCCGTGAAGTATTTGCAGGCCTGCCCGCACCTTCCAATATTGACGGTCCTGTAGCAGTGCTGACCAGGGCCAGTATAAGGATCAATAAAGCAAGGGATTTCTGGAAAAATGTTTCATCGGTTGAACAACAGATGAAAACTGCAGACGGTCTTATCTTTTCCGTAGGGATAGGTGAAATGCCTCTGCTACGACAATCCACCTTCAGCATCTGGAAAAACCTGGCAACGATGAAGTCATTTGCATATAATATGCAGCAACATAGGGAAGTAATACGCAAAACCCGTGATGACAAATGGTATAGTGAAGAATTGTTCGCAAGGTTTGTGCCATTATATATTGCGGGAACACTTAAAGGCGTTAACTATAAAGAGGTTATCACTGGTCCGCATTCTTAGGGTCACATACTGCTAAGGTTCACGCTTAGTGTTCCGCCGTTAGTGGCTGACGCTTTAGGGTTATAAAGCTTTGGCCCTAACTGCTCTACCGGATTTTGCTTTACTTTGCGCAAGCTTGTTTTATGAAAAATATCAAACTGATCGAAGTTCCTTCAGAAATAGGTGCCGGAACAAGGGGCGCAAGTCTGGGTGTAGACGCCATTAAAATCGCTGCACTGGATTTTATGAGTAATTTTTTTATTCATTTCCCATCGGAGAAAGTTCAACATGAAAATAAATTATTATTTGAACCTATTGAATCACCCTACGCAAAAAGAATTGGTGGCATCACTACCATGTATGAACGCGTGAGCAAGGCAGTAATGGATACGGTAAAAACCGGATTTTTTCCCGTAGTGTTAAGTGGTGATCATAGTACTTCAGGAGCCACTATTGCCGGTTTAAAAATGGCGAAGCCAAAGTCGAAATTAGGTGTTATATGGATCGATGCCCACGCTGATCTTCACACACCTTATACTACACCATCCGGCAATATGCATGGCATGCCCCTTTCGATCTCTATAGACGAGGATAACGAAGAATCGAAGGTTCATGAGCTGGATGAAAACATCGCCAGGCAATGGAACCACCTCAAACACCTGGGCAAGATTCATCCCAAGGTCTTACCTGAAGACATTGTGTTTATTTCGCTACGCGATTATGAAAAAGAAGAAAAATACCTGATCGAGAAACATGGCATGAAGGTGATCACGACAAGTGAACTTCGCAGAAAAGGAACCGAAAATATTGTCCGTTCTGTGGTCAGATACCTTTCAGACTGCACCGACATATATATAAGCTTTGACGTGGACTGCCTTGATTCAGGCATCACTAAAGGAACGGGGACGCCTGTTGAAAACGGGCTCAAGGAAAGGGAAGCCGAGGATCTGGTATCAAAATTTATGCAGGTGAGGAAGATTTGCTGTTTCGAAATCACCGAAGTCAACCCCACACTCGACAGGGAAAACCTGATGGCAGAAATAGCCTTTAATATTTTACAGCGCAGCGTGAATATTCTCATGATGAACTGATCATTCCAACTCCTTTCGATATATTGCGTGCCTCCATCCACCGTACAACGCTAAACTGTGAACGAAAAAACACGCCTATTTTTTAACAGGATAAGACATCTTGGTCGCATAGCTCTTCCCTGGACCAAAGACATTACCATTTATTGTAAAAAGTATGACCTCACTTTTAAGTCCCATAAAAGGGACGGAATAGGCAAGGATATTTCATACCGGTTTGGTGTTTATGCAGAAGACTTTGTGAACCGGTTTTTTATCCATAAACTTAACCTTAAGCCAGGCGGCATAATGCTTGATGTAGGGGCCAACATCGGATGGTTTAGTGTGGTCATGGCACAACAGTCGCAACTTAATATCTACGCCTTTGAGCCACATCCCTTCAATTATTTCATGCTCAACGAAAACATAATACTCAACAAATCCAACAATATAAAATCATACCCTTACGCTATTGCTGAAAATGCCGGCACGATGAGACTGCACGTCTACAAGTCTTATAATATGGGGCGCCACTCACTAATCAACCATGGAAAAACGGATCGGTTCTATGAAGTAGAAACCATCTCAATAGACGATTTCATGGAAAAAAACAAACTTGACAACGAACCGGTTGAAATGCTTAAGATAGATATTGAAGGATATGAAATGGCAGCTTTGAGAGGAGCTAAAAAGACGCTGGAGCGAACACGATTTGTATTCAGTGAGTTTTCACCTGCCATCATGGAAACGATAAAGGAGTCTTCTCAATCTTATATAAACCTTATGAAGTCTTATGGCTTTGAAGGGCATATAATAAACAACGAATTTTCGTGTACCCCTATCAGTTATAATGCACTGGCAGAATATGATAGCGGTGTTCACAATATATTCTGGTCCCGGGAAAGATTATAACTTTTCATTTCCGGTTGTCATCTTTCTAATACCTTCTGTAAAAGAAATGGGCTGATAGTTCAACAACTGTCGTGCTTTGTCTATGATAAATCCCGTTTTCAGGGGCCGTTGCGCGGGCTGGGTGAAAGAGGAAGCATCGGCTTTCTCAATCAGTTCATGGTCGAGCATCAATTCTTTAGCCACTGACATCGCCATCTGGTATGGTGTACATGTGTCTGGCCCTGCGATATGCCATACTCCCTTTGATCTGTTATATGCAACCTGCATTATGCCCTCAGCAAGATCACCGGCATAGGTGGGTGTCCTCACCTGGTCATCCACGACCCTGATCCTGTTTCCTTTTTCCAATGAAGATTTTACCCAGTTGATGATATTACTTCGTGTTCCATCAGCAGTTTTTCCATAGACCAGCACGGTTCTTATGATAGCGTACTGCTGCACACTTTCCATGACGGCTCTCTCAGCAGCAAGTTTTGAACTGCCATAATAATTGACGGGCTCGGGGATATCTTCTTCCCGGTAAGGTCCGGAAAGTCCGTTAAATACAAAATCTGTCGAGAGGTAAATAAAAAATGCATTGGCACTCCTGGCAGCATCTGCCAAAAATCGGGTAGCCGTAACATTGATGTTCCAACATCCTATTTTATCAAGTTCACACTGATCAGCCTGGGTCATTGCGGCGCTGTGAATAATTACATCCGGCATAAAAGATTGCATTAGGTTATTTACCGCCATGGCATCCGTAATATCGAGGGGTTCATACGTTATGCCCCCTGTAAGTAAATGGGGTACCCTTGCCGGACCCCTACCTGTAGCAGTTACGATGACGTCCCTGCCATGCAATGTTTTAAGGAGGTATTGTCCAACCAATCCGTTCGCACCGGTAATCAGAATTTTTAAGCGGTTCACTTCAGTATTTTTTTGTTATTACAATTTCCCACAGTAGGTCTGCCCCTTATTTTTATTGTTGAAAGCACCTTATCTTCACGCACCTGTTAAACAGGAAATGTGTATTTTTGACACTTAATGTAGTTAATTCTAAACGATTTAGCCTGCCGAAAAATATCCACCAATATATTTGGAATGAATAAAAAAGTAAGCAAGATTGGCGTATTAACATCCGGCGGGGATGCGCCAGGTATGAATGCCTGTATCCGTGCGGTAGTCAGGACCGGACTTTATCACGGGCTTGAAGTATTTGGTGTAATGAGGGGATTTCAGGGTTTACTGGATGATGACATCATTCCAATGGACTCGCGTAGTGTGGCGAATATTATACAACGCGGGGGAACTATATTGAAAACTGCCCGGTGCAAAGAGTTTTACAGTCCGGAAGGCCGGACCAAGGCCTTTAATAATTTGAAGAAAAGGGGTATCAACGGGCTCGTCGTAATTGGCGGTGACGGCTCATTTAAAGGTGCGCAGATATTTTCCCATGAACATGACATAGCCTGCATTGGTATACCGGGAACGATCGATAAGGACATTGCGGGGTCCGACTTCACGATTGGTTTTGACACTGCTGTAAACACTGCGGTGGAAGCCATTGATAAGATCAGGGACACGGCAGATGCACACGACCGGTTATTCATTATTGAAGTGATGGGCAGGGACGCGGGGTACATTGCCTTGCACAGTGGAATTGCCACGGGTGCAGAGAATATTTTGATACCTGAGCGTAAAACAGACGTTGAGGAACTGGTGAAGTCCCTCCTGGAAGAGGAAAAGCGCAGGAAACTGGTTAATCTGGTAGTGGTTGCAGAAGGTGATGACTTCGGTGGAGCCAACGAAGTATCAAAAATTATTAAGGAGCGTTTACCCATGGCTGATATCAGGGTTTGTATCCTGGGACATATACAACGCGGCGGATCGCCTACCTGCATAGACAGGCTAATTGCAAGCCGAATGGGTTATTCAGCCGTGGAATGCCTCGTTGAAAACAGGTACAATGTTATGGTGGGCATCATGAATAACCGCATGCATTACACACCACTGGACAAAGCCATTAAAGCCAAACAAAAGATCAGTGATGAATGGATGAAGATCGTAAGGATCCTCTCCAGGTAAAAAGACCAAAAAAGTAATCTTATGAGTAAGAACATTGCGAAGTACCTGCATAAGGAAATGGATCGGGATGCAGGAATTAAACACACTGTACATCGTACTAAAATTGTTGCAACTGTTGGACCAGCCTGCGACTCATATGACCAATTATTAGCCCTCGTAAGGGCAGGCGTAAACGTTTTCCGGCTGAATTTTTCCCACGGAAATCATGAAGACAAAGCCATTATCATTGATCATATTCGCAAGATCAACAATACGGAGCCTTTCAATATTTCCATACTTGGAGACCTCCAGGGACCTAAACTTCGTGTAGGCGAAATTGAGAACAACGCTTTACTGGTAAAAGAAGGCGATGTGCTCACTTTTACAAACGTAAAATGTGTAGGTACGCTGGAAAAGATCTATGTATCTTATCCAAACCTTGCGGGTGACGTGAAGATTGGCAATATGATCATGATCGACGACGGAAAGATCGAAGTACAGGTAAAAGAAGTAACTAGAGAAGGAGATGTGAAAGTGATGGTGACCATGGGCGGTGTCATTTCCTCAAAAAAAGGCATCAATCTTCCGGATACAAAAATATCATTGCCTGCACTCACAGAAAAAGACCTGGTTGACCTTGACTTTATCATCGAACAAAACCTTGACTGGGTAGCTCTTTCTTTTGTAAGGAGTGTGAAAGACATTGTGATCATAAAAAGCAAACTGGCGGAAAAGAAAAGTAAGACCAAGGTCATAGCAAAAATCGAAAAGCCCGAGGCTTTACTGAACATCCGCGAAATCATTTTGGAATCCGATGGTATCATGGTTGCCCGTGGCGACCTGGGTGTGGAAATGCCGGTAGAGCAAGTGCCACTGATCCAGAAACAGATCATCAGAAAATGTCTCCACCGTGCGAAGCCGGTTATTGTGGCTACGCAGATGATGGAAAGTATGATCGACAGGATCAAGCCAAACAGGAGTGAAACAACCGACGTGGCCAATGCTGTTATTGAAGGCGCTGATGCCGTAATGCTCAGCGGTGAAACGGCTTCGGGACAACACCCCGTGCTAGTGGTGGAAACGATGCGTAAGATTATCCTGGAAGTAGAAACAAAAGAATACCGCTATAACCGTGAGGAAGATCTCAAGCCCCTTCCACATTCGCCAACATTTCACAGTGATGCGATCTGTTATAATGCCTGCAAACTGGCTGAAGATGTGAATGCAGACGGATTGGTAGGTATGACCCAAAGTGGATATACAGGGTTTATGCTAAGCAGTTATCGTCCCAAGGCACCACTATATATTTTCACCAAAGAAAGGACGCTGGTAAATCAGCTTAGCCTGAGCTGGGGCGTACGGGCATTCTTTTATGATGAAGAGGAAAGCATCGATGATATGGTACAGGACCAGATTCAAATCCTTAAGGAAAGGGGATTTTTGCATGAAGGTAATATCGTGGTCAACACCGGAAGTATTCCCATTCAGCTTCACCTCCCCACCAATATGCTCAAGATCACCAGGGTTGTATAGCTAATTAAGCCCGCTGGTAAAAAACACTGGACAACTTATGGATATACATTTCAATAAGAATGAAGATTCAATGAAGTTGCTGGTCAGTGAAATGCGGCAACGGTGGGAAAAAGTGAGCCTCGGCGGAGGAAAAACTGCCATTGAAAAACAGCACGAAAAAAATAAATTAACGGCCAGGGAAAGAATAGCATACCTGCGCGATACCAACCGTCCGTTTCTTGAGATCGGCGCATTTGCCGGTGATGGTATGTATGCAGAATATGGCGGATGCCCTTCTGCAGGAACCGTAGCAGGAATCGGGTACGTTAGCGGAAGGCAATGTGTGATCGTGGCTAATGACCAAACGGTAAAAGCGGGTGCATGGTTTCCGATCACCGGCAAGAAAAATCTTCGTCTCCAGGAGATCGCCATGGAAAACAGGTTGCCTATAATATACCTGGTCGACAGTGCCGGTGTCTTTCTTCCATTGCAGGATGAAATATTTCCAGACAAAGAACATTTTGGAAGAATTTTCAGGAACAATGCGAAGATGAGTGCTGAAGGTATTATACAGATTGCTGCGGTTATGGGTGCCTGTGTGGCAGGCGGTGCTTATCTTCCGATCATGAGTGATGAAACGCTGATGGTGGAAGGCAAGGGCTCGATATATCTTGCGGGGCCTTACCTGGTAAAAGCAGCCATCGGCGAAAACGTAGATTCAGAAACTTTAGGAGGCGCCGTAACGCACACGTCAATTTCAGGTATTGCTGATTATAAGTTTTCTTCAGAGGAAGAATGCCTGGACGAAATAAAAAAACTAATGGGTAAATTGGGGGCTCCGCTCACTGCGGGCTTTAATAAAGTTACCCCCGTTGTGCCCCAAAAAAATATAGACGAAATATATGGCATCATGCCTGCCGATGGTGGCAAGCCATATGATATGTTGGAGATCATTGAACGCCTTGTTGACGATTCTGATTTCGACCAGTTCAAGGAAAGTTACGGCAAGACGATTTTGTGTGGATATAGTAGAATAGAAGGATGGGCTGTTGGTATTGTTGCCAACCAACGCAAAGTGATCAGGAGTGCCAAAGGTGAAATGCAACTCGGTGGTGTTATTTATAATGATAGTGCAGATAAAGCAGCAAGGTTTATCCTGAATTGTAACCAGAAAAAAATTCCCCTGATCTTTATACAGGACGTTACAGGGTTCATGGTCGGCAGCCGGAGCGAACATTCGGGTATCATTAAAGACGGGGCCAAAATGGTTAACGCTGTAGCAAATTCAGTAGTTCCAAAAATCACCATTATTGTGGGCAATTCATACGGTGCTGGCAACTATGCCATGTGTGGAAAGGCCTATGACCCAAGATTTATTTTTGCATGGCCGTCTGCTAAAATCGCTGTAATGGGTGGTGAACAGGCTGCCAAGACACTGCTTCAGATACAGATTGCGGGGATGAAAGCAAAAGGAAAAGAAGTGACGCCGGAAGAAGAACAAAAGCTATTGCAGGAAATTATGCAGCGTTACCAGGTACAGACATCACCGTACTATGCAGCATCACGATTATGGGTAGACGCAATTATCGATCCTGGCCAAACGCGTAACACCATTGCTGAATGCCTTGCTGCAGTAAACCAGGGACCTGTATCAGGAGACATGAAACTTGGTGTATTCCAGGTTTGATGTAGTGTATGAATCTGTAAATGTTACCAATGCCTAATTATTCAACATACTAAATCAGTCACTAGCCAAACACCCAAATTTCAGATAAGAATTTACTTACGATGAAAAAAATACCGGTTTACCAGGTAGATGCATTTACAACACAACTATTCACCGGTAATCCTGCGGCTATTTGTCCGCTTGATCACTGGCTGTCAGAACTAACTATGCAGTCAATAGCCATGGAGAACAACCTGGCAGAGACGGCATTCATTGTTCCTTATGAAGATGGTTACCATATAAGGTGGTTTACACCTACAACAGAAGTTGATCTATGCGGCCACGCAACTTTAGCAGCAGCATATGTATTCTTTACTGTACTTCAATACGATCAATCAGAGATCCGCTTTTTTTCAAAAAGCGGTTGGCTTACGGTTACAAAAGAAACCAATGGTAAATTCACACTTGACTTTCCCGCCGATCCCCCAAACATAATTGAAGAACCTGAGGCTTCGATATTCTCAGGGCTGGGTATTGCAGCAACAAAAGTCTATAAAGGAAAATTTGATTACCTGCTAGAATTAGAAAACGAAGAACAGGTCCGCCAGCTTAATCCTGACTTCCGTGTTTTATCCACCCTCTCTTCCAGGGGCTTAATTGTAACTGCCCCGGGCAGCGAAGCAGATTTTGTTTCAAGGTGTTTTTTTCCACAGTCAGGGATAGACGAAGACCCCGTTACCGGTTCGGCGCACTGCATGCTCACCATGTACTGGCATGGAAAGACAGCTAAAACAACTTTCAAAGCGATTCAGTTATCGGCAAGGAAAGGCTGGATTGATTGTACTACAAACGGCAGCAGGGTATTCATGAGCGGTAACGCGGTATTATTCTTACAAGGGGAAATTCTCGTGAATGATAAATGAAAACGGCCTTACCATGTATACTGATGGCGCAGCCAGGGGTAACCCAGGGAAAGGCGGATATGGTACTGTCCTGATCTGGAAAGGGGTGGCGAAGGAACTTTCAGGAGGTTTCCGTTTAACCACCAATAACAGGATGGAGGTCATGAGCGTGATTGCGGGCCTGGAAGCGCTAAACAAAAAAGGACTAAACATCACTATATACTCCGACAGTCAGTATGTGGTGCGTTCTGTTTCTGAAGGCTGGTTGAATAACTGGATACAGACTGAATTTAAAGGCAAGAAAAATGCGGACTTATGGAAACGGTATTATACCCTTTCAAAAGGCCAGCAAATTAATTTTATCTGGGTCAAGGGACACGCCTCTAATCCTTACAACAACCGTTGCGATGAACTGGCTACAGAAGCTGCCGATGGAGGCATTCTAAATATTGATGAAGGTTATGAGTATGGAAAGGCTGTTTAGGCAGAGAAGCTAACCGTTTAGAATAGTCCGGTGTTGAACTAAACAGCCGCAGTTGTCCGGGCTGATTTAGTAACCAGATAATAACTTCCAAACAATACCGCACTAAAAAATAATGTTGCCGCAATGCTGTTTCTGTAAAAAGGCAGCGCATCATTGAAACACATCATAAGACCTTCCCATGTTTTAGGACGGCCTAATCCACCTCCAGATGACCAGACAAGGAAATTCGACGATAGAAAATATATGGTTGGTCCGGCAAGAGATCCTGCGATAATGCTCACTACATTTTTCTCCCTGATAAAAAATCCAACTACGGTAAGTACTGAGAACAGGACATAGTTTGTTAACTGACCTTCGTAAAAACCGGGAATTATACCGGCTCCTGAAAGATAATAAAGGTGGTACAGCAAATCAGAAATGAACATAGAAAGTATAGGCAATGCAAACGCATATTTTCGGTCCTTAACTACGGCGCCGGCAAACAATGCCATAGCAATCTGCGGTGCAAATCCCCATGGCCTTCCAGGCATTACCCTGTAAAGTGCAGCGATCAGGACCAACAGACCAAAACTCAAAATGATATTTTTGCTTAGCTTCATACCGATCAACTTTAGTGGGCAAAAATAGCCAATAAATCCTCCCATCCCACAAAATAAGTCCACAGTTTTCTTCCACAATGTGGATTATCAGGGTACCCAGGCTTTGACCAGTCGAAGTCTACCCTCACCCTCCAACATCAGTTTCTCTCCATCCCCCACAAAGAATGCTTTACCTTTAGACAGGTCCCATCTGGCATGACTTTCCGCGGTACCCGTACCCTCTAATACCAATAAGATTTCCGGACCATCCGACGTATAGCTATAAGTAGATTTAGGATGGATGTCGATCATGCTGAGGCTGAAATCCGTTGTTGGACAAACATATTTTCTTTCAGGCCCTGTCTTATGCCCTTCCATAATTTCGGGGACTACAGCTACGAAGTCGATATGTTTCATCAGTTCTTCTACGTCTACATGCTTCGGCGTAAGGCCACCGCGGAGCACATTATCCGAATTAGACATCAACTCAATATTCTGACCCTCGAGATACGCATGCGGAAGGCCAGCGCCCTGGTAAATTGCTTGTCCGGCTTCCAGCCTGACGAGGTTAAAAAAATATATGGAAAAAATTCCCCTGTCCATCTTGTCAGGATACGTTAACATGGCTCTCGCCGCCCAAAAATCAGGGTCTGATTTCTTCAAAGTCGCCGAGGCATATAATGGCAATATTCTGTCTGCCAATGGCTGCAGCCATTCATTAACCCTCTCCTGGGCAAGTTCCATTACATATTGATAAAGCCCGCGATATCCGCTATGCTCAAATATGGGAACAAGTATTTGAAGTTCGTCATTCCTGTCTAACACTTCAACCAGATCTGCTTCAGGTCTAAATCCATGCAATAACCAGAATTCTCCCATGGCGAGCATGATTTCCGGTTTATGATTTTTGTCCTTATAATTTCTATTGGGTGCATCATGGGCCATACCTTTGGCATTCTCTGCTTCAAAGCCCGCTAAGGCTTGTTCTTTTCCTGGATGCACCTGTATAGACAACATGTCTTTTACGTCGAGCACCTTCAACAAAAAGGGAAGATCCTGAAAAGCATGCACAAGCCTTTGTCCCAGGTATCGCCTTGGCTCTGACCGGATCAGGTTTTCGAGTCCGGTATATGCATTGGCTGACAATTCAACAGTAGCTACTGCCTGGTGATGAATCCCCATCCAGTATTCTGCATAAGGCCTTTGATCGCTGTTGGAAATACCTAACAATCCGGGGATATACGCTTGTCCGCCCCATGCGTAGTGTTGAACTTTGCCTTTAATTGGAAACATATTGACATTTGAGCGGCTAAGTTAACGAAGCGTTTATGACGAAGTATCAAAAGACAGGATTGAAAGGCGAATTGCTTGCCAGGGAATACTTTGCAACAAGGGAATTTGAAATACTGCATACCAATTGGCGGTCCGGACACCTTGAACTGGATATCATTGCTTCAAAAACAGGTACACTTCATTTTATTGAAGTAAAAACACTGCTCGCCGGATCGGTTGGACTTCCAGAGGAAAGTGTTGATCGAAAAAAATTAATGAATATGATTAAAGCTGCCGAACGATATATGATCGTGGAAAATAAACGCGGCAAAATCCAGTTCGATGTTTTAGCGATTGTATTGAAAAAAGAGCTGCATGAATTTTTCCTGTTGGAAGATGTGTATCTATAGTTTTATACTACGATATGAGCACTATCGGGAGCATTGATTGGTAAAAAACGGTGTAGTGTTGCGCAATCAATAGATCTATTTATGTTTTTTAACGTTGTATAGCCTATGCCCGTTAATACTTACGAGTTCCATCATCTTTTGAACCATTTTAAAGGTTGCGGGGCAGTAAGCAACGTTTTGGGCGTGAACATGCAGGTATTCTTTTGCTTTTCTTTTTGTCAGGTGTGGGAATCCTGCACAGTCAGCCGGCCTGATTGTATAAATGCTGCACATGTTCGTGCTAAGGTCCAGGAATTGGCATGGTTGCTTTACGTTTAACCAATCGCCCTGGGCATCCTGGTATAAATATTTCTTCTTGAATTCCGATCCTGTTATTTGCAGGTGATGTGATATTCTTTTGATGTCGGCAGGAGTATAGGTGGGGCTCATTGTTTTGCAGCAGTTGGCGCAACTCAGGCAATCTGTTTCGAGCCATACTGCTTTATCGGCTTCTGCAGTCCAAACGTCAAGCTTGCTTGGTGCATTTTTTTCTAGTCGAGTCAGGAAACTTCTCATTTTTTTCTTGAACCGCTTTACCTTAAGCCTGAACGACCGGAGATTAACAGGAACCATATGACGTAATGAACGGCAAATATGAATTAAACCATTGTACGAACAAAAATTTTATTTTGCATCCATGTGGGAATCTTTCAGGAATGGATTTAAAGCACACCTTCAATTGGAACGATCGCTGTCTCCCGCATCCGTGGAGGCATACCTCACTGACCTTGAAAAGCTCACACAATATCTTTCACTGTACCAACCTAAGGCAATACCGGCTTCCATTGACCTTAATCAGTTACAGGATTTTTTAAAATGGACTGCACAACTGGGTATGACGGCATCATCACAATCAAGGATGATAAGTGGCATCAGAAGTTTTTATAAATACTGCCTGGCAGAACAATTGCTAACCAATGATCCAACACAACTCATCGATATACCAAGGATCAAACGAAGCCTTCCCGAAGTACTTAGCTACGACGAAATAGAAGCCATGATTGCGAAGATTGATCATTCTAAACCAGATGGGGCGCGTAACAGGGCTATTATTGAAACAATGTACAGTTGTGGCCTCAGGGTCAGTGAATTGGTAAACCTTAGTTTTTCCTGGCTTTATCTTGACGTTGGTTTTATCAGGGTCATAGGCAAAGGAAACAAAGAAAGGCTGGTGCCGATTGGAAGTGAAGCAGTAAAATACATGAAGTTATATACCAGCCATTCCAGGCCCTCCATTGATGTGGCAAAAGGGAATGAAGACATTGTGTTTCTAAACAAGCGTGGTGCTAAACTATCAAGGGTGATGATCTTCCTGATCATCAAAGAACTGGCAAAAAAAGCCGGGATCGATAAAAACATATCACCACATACCTTCCGACATTCCTTCGCCACTCACCTGGTTGAAGGGGGTGCCGACCTACGTGCTGTTCAGGATATGCTTGGACATGAAAGTATCACTACAACAGAAATATATACGCACCTCGACAGGGAATATCTTAGGGAGACGCTGATAAAGTTTCACCCGGCATACAAATAACCTTGTTGAGTTGACCAACGATTGATCTTCCCGACAAGGTTAACGATACCTTCAATCCACTAAACTTAGTGTATTCGTGATGCTCTTTCGGCCAGCTCAATAAACTCTTTGCGATATCCACCGGGATCGTTGCTTATCGCGGATCTTGCCAGGCTGATCACACTCTCATAATTACCTTCGCCCTTAAAAGCTGAATGTGTCAGCAGCATGCCCATCTGCGCAACAGCAGCAGCAAATCGAAACTGTTCTGATGTGTTTTTCCAGGGTAGATATTTATTTTTTACCGTCTTTACAATGAGTCTGCTAATATCTTCATCTGGTTTTTTATACCTGAATTTTATGGTTAGCATTTCTTCATTGAATACTTTTTTTGGTTGCACATTCTGCTGGTATCGCAAGGCATCTACACCGTTGAGAAACTCCGTCTGTACTCCCGCTGGAATTATTTCATATAGGGCGGTAACCGTATGTCCGCTGCCAAGTTCCCCTGCATCCTTACGATCATTATTAAAGTCTTCTCTATTCAACATCCTGTTTTCGTAGCCAATAAGCCGATATCCCTGAACATAAGCAGGATTAAATTCCACCTGAAGTTTTACATCTTTTGCAATGGTGAACATGGTTCCCCCAAATTCATTGACCAGTACTTTCTTTGCTTCACCAAGTTGATCGATATACGCATGATTGCCATTGCCTTTATTAGACAATTTCTGCATTTTGGCATCCTGGTAATTGCCCGTTCCAAAACCAAGTATGGTCAGAAATACGCCGGATTTTCTTTCTTCTTCAATCATTCGCTCCAACTCATCGTCACTGCTGGCACCAACGTTAAAGTCTCCATCTGTGCAAAGAATTACACGGTTGTTTCCTTCTCGCATGAAATTCTTTTTGGCAGTTGCATAGGCAAGTTTGATACCTTGTCCGCCAGCGGTTGACCCACCTGCTTCAAGCTTTTCTATGGCCGAAAGGATACTGCTTTTATCAGCCCCGCTCGTTGGCGGAAGTACAAGTCCGGCTGATCCCGCATACACAACAATAGAAACCATATCTTCTTCCCTCAACTGCTCTGTCAAAAGTTTTAATGAAGACTTTACCAATGGGAGTTTATCGGGCGATTGCATCGATCCTGAAACGTCAATGAGAAACGTCAGGTTGGAAGAAGGCAGTTTCTCTATAGATATCTTTTTACCCTGGAGTCCAATCATGACCAACCGGTGTTCTTCATTCCAGGGGCACTCAGCCATTTCGGTATGTATTGCAAAGGGATCTCCATTCTTCGGTTGTTCGTAACCGTATTGAAAGTAGTTGATCATTTCTTCGACCCTCACAGCACCATCGGGCGGTAGTGTGTTACTATTGATAAACCTTCTTACGTTACTGTAGGAAGCACCGTCAACATCAATGGAGAATGTGGATAGGGGCTCATCGGCCACTGTGCGAAAATTATTTTCGGTTATCCGGTCATATCCTTCCCTGTTATATTCCTGTTCTGAATACAGTGGCTGCTGATAAGGAATATAGTTTGCGCTGCCATCTTTCTTTCGGGTGCTTTGCGACCATACGGTAACACCGGTTGCCTTTCCGGAAAGCATCTGATCCGCCGCTGCCTTACCTTCTGCCGTTATGTTGACTTCTTCAAGTTTGTGCTCAATTGGTTTCAGGGTAATATTCAGCGAACTTCCCGAAACTATTTTGCGCTCAACAGTAATATAGCCGATGGAGCTCACAATCAATATTGATTTTTCATCCGGCACCTGTATTTTAAAATTACCAATGGCGTCTGTAAGGGTTGAGCTTTGGGTTCCTTTTACCTTGACCACCGCGCCGGCAATGGGATTTCCATGAGAATCGCTAACAACACCCGTTACAGTAATGGATTGTTTTAGCTGAAAGGCCTGCAGTGAAGCGATTGTTAGTATTAGCACAATAAAGTAACGCATAAGCTTGTTTTTTTACAGGATGCATCGGAAAATCTTTTTACACACGTCTACTAAAAAAAATCAATAATTTGTTGGTTGAATGAGTGCGCTTAAAGTAATACATGGTGAACAACGCAGTGATGTTGAACTGGTACAGCAGTATAAGCAAACGTCTGATCTCCAGGTATTGGGTACACTTTATCAGCGGTATATGGAATTGGTCTATGGAGTATGCCTGAAGTATTTCAAAGATCCGGAAGAGAGCAAAGATGCAGTGATGAATATTTTTGAAGAGCTTATCCAGAAGCTGCTCCTCTATGACGTTGAAAATTTCAGGAGCTGGCTGCATGTGTTGGCTAAGAACCACTGCCTTATGCTGCTCCGGAAAAAAGGAAAAGTAAAAACCATTGACCTGGATCCTTCACTTATGCAATCAGGTGAAGAATTGCATCATAATGGCGTATTGGAGAAGGAACAAAGGCTTACCCTTATGGAGGACTGTATGGAAACACTACCCAAGGACCAAAGAAGAAGTGTAGAACTGTTTTACCTGAAAAATAAATGTTACCATGAGATTGCAGAAATGACAGGGTTGGAATGGAACAAAGTAAGGAGCCAGATACAGAATGGAAAAAGAAACCTCCGTTTATGTATGGAAAAAAAACAATACAACACTGAACATTGAACGAACAGCCAACATACGGAGATTTTAACAGCAATGATATCAAAAGATATCTTTCTGGCCAGATGGGGCCAGAAGAAATGCACCAGATAGAAAGGGCTGCCCTGGAAGATCATTTCCTTGCAGATGCAATTGAAGGTTATGAATTACACAAAGACATCGAACATACTACACACCATCTCAAGCTTCAGGAAAGGTTAGCCGAAAGGGTCGAGGCTTCTGAGAAAACAAGTTTCAACTGGTGGCGGATTGCAGCAATTTTTATACTGGTTCTTGGAGCGTCTACAGCGGTTTGGTATCTTTCTAAGCCGTCATTAAATCATGCAACGCTTGCCAGGAACGAAGAACTCAGGTCGATTGTACCTAAAGAAGATACCAAAGATCATGCTATACCCAAAATTTTGCCCGTCCCTGTTGATACAGGGTTTAATGCTGCAATAACCTCCGTTGAAAAAAAACAGGACATCAAGGCGAGAGAACAACAGATTATCAACCAGGTTGAAAACAGTGCCAAAAAACTGGAAGAAAATAATCGTGATGAAATGCGTGTTAAGGATAAGATTGCCGAGAATGACAGGTCAAAAGCCAGTAGCTCACCTAATGCAGATATTTTGTCTGAAACAAAAGTTGACCGTCCTGCTTCTGTACCGTCCATTCTAAAAGAAACGGAAATCAGTGCACCATCAAAAATAGACGACACCAGGCGTACTACCAAGGCAAAACAGGCTATGGCAGCACCCAGTTTTTACTTTAAGGGAAAGGTTATTGATGAAAATAATAAGCCTATCCCTTATGCCAGTGTCAGGATCAGCAATTCTCTTATAGGAACCTATTCCGATGTACAGGGAAATTTTTCATTGGTAACATCCGACAGTGTACTCAACGCCGAAGTGGTTTCTATAGGGTATGAAAAAAAACTCACCATGCTGGTTGCCCGTAAAGACAAATGGGACATTATACTTCGTTCTTCAGGCACTGCACTGAGTGAGGTAGTAGTTAGTTCAGGAGGAAAATCCAGTCCAATACCATCCGCTATTGAAAAGAAAGATGAGGCAGAAGGTGATACTGCGCCTTACGCTGAGCCCACAGATGGATGGCTACTTTACGAAACGTATATTAAGAATAATCTCCGTCTGCCCCAGGTTCCACAGACAACACCGTATAAGGGTATGGTGACCGTTTCTTTCCTTGCAGATCCTGCAACAGGCAAACTTTCTGATTTCAATATTGACAAATCTCTTGATCCGTTGTATGACAGGGAAGCCATAAGGGTTTTGAAGAATGGTCCTAAATGGGAGGTTTACAACTCCGACAAAAAAGTACGTGCTTATTATTCTATTCGTTTTTAAGGGGCTGATTAGTGTATTAAGAGGCAGGAAGTCCTTACTTTTGCGCAAAATGTATTTGCCATGAAGAAATTAATGCTATTTACCGCTCTTTTCTGCGGCCTAATGATTGCCGAAGCTCAGACCATAAAAATGCCCCAGCCATCCTCTACCCAAACTGTAAAACAGGAATTTGGTCTGTCTACCATAGAACTTTCATATTCCCGTCCGAATATGAAAGGAAGAAAAATTTTCGGGGATCTTGTACCGTACAATGCAGTTTGGCGTACAGGTGCCAATAGCGCAACCACACTCACTTTTGGAGACGATGTAACGATCGGTGGTACCAAAGTGCCCGCCGGGAAATATGGTCTGTTAACTATACCTGGTGCTACTGAATGGACAGCAATCATTACCAAGCAAACAGACGTCACCTCTCCTGCCGCCTATAAAACTGATCAGGACGTAGTACGCGTTAAAGTAAAGCCTATGGACCTGCCCTGGGCCATGGAAAGTTTTACCCTGATGTTCAATAATGTGAAACCAAGCAGTATAGACCTTGCGCTTACCTGGGACAAAACATATCTAGTTATTCCTATCACAACTGACATTGATACTAAGATCACGGCGCAAATCGACAACGCCATGAACAATGACAACAAACCTTATTTTCAGTCGGCCATGTATTACATGGAGTCAGGCAAGGACCTGAATAAGGCAAATCAGTGGCTCGACAAAGCCATTGCACAAAGCCCTGATGCATTCTGGATATACCATCAGAAAGCCAATTGCCTTGCCAAACTGGGTAAGAAATCAGAAGCCATTGCAGCAGCTAACAAATCCATCGAACTGGCCAAAGTTGCCAAGAACGACGATTATGTTGCCCTGAATAATAAACTTTTGGCAACGTTAAAGTAATTAGCAATTGCCAGATAGATAGTTCCTTTTTGGCGCTGTTAAAATAATTGCCTTAGTTGTTTATTACAAAAATAATCGTCACAATTAAGAATATAAAGAAGGCCCCGCAACTGCAGGGTCTTTTTTTATGCCGTATTATAGCAATGTCATTCGACGGATGGAGTTTCGCTCTTCCTGCCGATAAACGGATTCAGAAAGGCGGAAAATAAAATAACCATAAATGCCCCGACAACATTAAGCCAGAGCCATCCCAATATACCTGTGTTGTAAATAACGATCACGAGTACCTGCGCAATCAAGGCCCCCCAAAAAACGGCGTTGCCGCGTATGCTTTTCAGGTAAAATGCTACCAAAAATATCCCGAGGATGACGCCATAGAACCAGGACCCCAGAACATTCACAGCTTCTATCAGGTTGCCCATGCCTGTTACAAACTGTGCCACAACAACACAAAATAGCCCCCAGAACAAAGTATATCCCCTTGACAACCGGTAATCCTGTTCTTCCGTAAGATCTTTATTGATGAATTTTTTATGAAAATCCACTACCGACGCTGAAGCAAGGGAATTAAGTGCAGCGGCAATACTTCCCCAGGCAGCCAAAAAGATAACCGCAATAAGCAGTCCAACCAATCCCTTCGGAAGGTGGTCCACTACAAAGCGTAGAAAGATATAATTGGTGTCATTGGCTTCGGGATCGGCCTTTGATGCAACGATCACACGTTTTACTTCCGAACGGAGTTTCTCTTGTGTGGTATTTATCCTGCTAAGCCTTGCTACCGAAGAATCCGTATTGACGTCTTTCAAAAGTTCCTGGCCCAATACAGTAACTGCCTCTTTTTTTGTTACAGCGAGTTGCTGGTGTTGAAACATCAATCCGTCAATGGTATCACGGTAAGTTGTTGCCCTGGCTTTTTCAACTGGTATGGTATTGAACAGTAATGGCGAAGGATTGAATTGATAGTACGTAAATACCAATATACCGATGAGTAGAACCAGGAATTGCATCGGAACTTTCACCATCCCATTCATGAGTAAACCCATCTTGCTTTCCTTATCTGATGATGCTGTAAGATACCTGCCCACCTGGACCTGGTCAGTACCGAAGTATGACAGTGCAAGAAAAAATCCCCCGATCAGTCCACTGAAAATATTGTATCGGTCCGACCAGTCGAAACCCTCTTCAGTGAATCCGGTCGTGATCACGTTCATCTTCCCCATTTTTCCGCCTATCTCCAGTGCCTTAGAAAATCCAATGCCTTCCGGCAGCAGGCTTATACAGATGTACGCTGCTATAAACAGTCCGGCAAAAACAATTATAAGTTGTAACCCATTGATATCTAAGATCAGCGAGGTTTTTCGACCTTTCGTCTGCGGCGTGTAGGCTCGTCC
>JANMMA010000291.1:0-2733 GCA_031372815.1 Sphingobacteriales bacterium | reverse complement strand
TGGGTTTTTAGGCATTGTACTAGTAGGTCCCGCTATTGCAAGATTATTTGGTATTTCCAACGGACTAAATGCTCTGAACGGTTCCATACTGTTGGCAGTTATGGCACTTCCTACTATTATCACCATCAGCGAAGATGCTATCACTGCAGTTCCCAAAAGTCATCGGGAAGCATCATTGGCATTAGGGGCAAACAAATGGGAAACTTTATACCAGGTTACCCTACCTGCCTCCAGACCCGGACTAATTGCTGCTGTGATGCTTGGACTTGGAAGGGCTCTTGGCGAAACCATGACAGTACTTATGGCCACCGGAAATTCTGCGATAATGCCGGGTGGATTCCTTGATTCAGTCAGGACCATTACAGCTACCATTGCCATTGAAATGGGTGAAGTGCCTTACCAGACTACACATTATTATGCACTTTTTGCCATTGCTGCTGTACTTTTCCTAATCACTTTATGCGTTAATTTATTAGGTGAATTTTTTGCGAGACGCCTGAGAAAATATCAAGAATGAAAAGATTTATATATTACTTGAATTATTTCTGGCTATATGTTTCCACCTTGATAGTATGCCTGTTCCTGGGCATCATACTCTTTGACATTTTTTCCAAAGGTTTTAGTACTCTTTCCTGGAGTTTCATCTCCTCAGTCCCGAAAAATGGAATGACGGCCGGTGGAATACTTCCGGCAATAGTAGGCACCCTACTTCTTACCTTCATTACAACACTTTTCGCGGTTCCGTTTGGAATATCTTGTGCTATTTACCTGAATGAATATGCCCCTCCGTCCCTCTTGACAAATATTATCAGAGCATCCATCCGTAACCTGGCCGGCATTCCATCTATCATTTATGGACTTTTCGGCCTGGCTTTGTTTGTTCAGGGTCTCAATTTGGGCACCTCCATTCTATCGGCCGGTCTTACCCTTGGCCTGTTGTCTCTTCCTTATATAATAACCACAACAGAAGAAGCTTTAAAAAGAATTCCCAATAGCATGCGTGAAGCAACCCTTGCGTTAGGTGCCACCCAGTTTGAAACAATTAAAGACGTTGTACTCCCAAAAGCTTTGCCTGGAATTCTTACAGGTGTTATTCTGACTTTATCACGAGCTGCAGGCGAAACAGCACCAATACTTTTCACAGGTGTGGCCTTTTATATTAATGCCCCCGCCACTTCTATCAGCCAGGAATTTATGGCACTTCCCTATCATTTGTATATGCTCTCTACTCAACATCAGTCTATTGAACAAGTAAGGCCATTGGCTTACGGGACTGCAGTAGTATTAATCATACTTGTATTTAGTCTTAACCTGACAGCTTTTTATATAAGATTTAAAAATAGAATCGAAGATTAACATGGCAGACTTCAAACTTTCAGCAGAAGATTTGAATATTTACTTTGGAGATAAAAAAATCCTGAAGAATATCAATATTAAATTCGAGAAAAACAAAATAACAGCGCTTATAGGGCCCTCCGGATGTGGTAAATCAACATTGCTACGTTCATTTAACAGGATGCATGATTTAACTCCAGATGCCAGGATAGAAGGACAATTAAAAATTGATAACCAGAATATATATGATCGCAATACATCAGTTACAGCGTTAAGAAAAAAGATTGGCATGGTATTTCAAAAACCTAATCCTCTCCCCAAAAGTATCTATGAAAATATGGCCTATGCATTAAAAATTCATAAATTTCCCAAAAGAGAAATACCAAAATTAGTTGAAGATGCTATTAAAGAAAGTTACTTGTGGGAAGAAGTAAAGGATGAATTGAAGAAACCTGCAGTAAAATTATCGGGCGGTCAACAACAACGTCTCTGTATTGCAAGAACAGTGGTACTTCGCCCGGAGGTTATTCTGATGGATGAACCTTGTTCGGCCCTTGATCCCATAAGCACCCGGAAAATTGAGGAACTGATCCTGAAGTTGAAAGAAAATTATACCATAATTATTGTAACCCATAATATGCAGCAGGCCCAGAGAATATCAGATAAAGTCGCCTTCATGTATATGGGTGAACTCATTGAATACGATTCAATCAGCAACATTTTCAATAACCCCTCAAAAGAGCTGACCTTTAATTACATAAATGGAGATTTTGGCTGAAAGATTATCAGGGTAACAAAAGAAGATGCCGAAAAAAGTAAAGAAAAATTTGACGGAGAAACAACCGAATAACAAGGTGTCGGTTAATAGCATCCTGGCTAAGATGTACCAGATATTTTATTCCTATCTTGGCATATCATTCTTATTCTTTTATTTCTACATCTAACCCATATATTAACCTGCTCTCTACTTCCTGGCGCTATGCCAGGATGGAGAAACAAAAATACCTCCTGGTTTATAGTGCGTTTTTCTGTACTAACCTGATCAACGCCACCAGGCCATGGCTGTACGGATGGTTTATCAATGTCATACAAAAAGACGGATGGAAAGTTTTGCATAATGCATGGATCTATGCAGGCATTTAACTTGGATTGAACCTGCTTGAATGGATGATTCACGGGCCGGCAAGGGTAGCAGAACGGTCACTGGCTTTTAACCTCAGCCGGAACTACCTTATGGAAACCTATCACCAGACCCTGCACCTTCCGGTAAAATGGCACCAGGATAATCATAGCGGCGCCATCATTAATCGGGTCCGAAAAGCCTATGAAGCCCTTAAACATTTTTTCCAGGATGGCTTCATGTTCTTTCATTCCTTTGCCAAATTCGTTTTTTCTTTT
>JANMMA010000297.1:0-4360 GCA_031372815.1 Sphingobacteriales bacterium | reverse complement strand
AAGGCCGAGGTGGCAGCGTCGCAGGAAGTATAGGGAAGGCCCATCAGGTCAAAATATCCCTGCAGTTTACCGTCTTCACCCGGAGTACCATGAATGCCAATAAGCACGGCGTCAAAATTGATAACAGCTTCATTTATGTTCAGTGAGAAGCCGTTTTTATCTATTGGATATTTTTCACCGTCTGGTCCCGGATGAAACCATTCATCGGGTGTTATATCAATGCGATAAACATCGAATTTAGCCAGGTCAAGGTTATTTTGAATAGTGATAGCGCTTTTATAGGAGATCACGGCCTCCCCGGAATAACCACCGGTAACAAAGGCAATGCAGGGTTTCGACATGCGTATGATTGGGTTTCTGATATTGTAATTTTCTATTTTCTCCCGTCTAACTGTTCAATCTCACTCACCTATGCCCTGGTTCCCGCTGTCAAGCACAAACTTCCATTTTCCATCCGACTGTTTTTTCCATATCGTCACATAGGTGCCTTTCTGCCTATTGACGCTATCCTTAAGTTCATAAACACCGTAGGTAAAGCCAAGGTCGCCCGACTTAGCGACGTCCCCACCCCTTGGTTCCCACGTTAGCTGAATAGAAGAATCGTTCATACTGGAAATATACTCAATGGCATTGGCGCCTATAATGGGCATAGCGTTATCACGCATCATGACACCATCGTCATCAATATATTCCATAAAAGCCTTTCTCATACCGTGCTGACGGCTGAAATTTGAAAATTCTATATCGGCCTGCTGAATTTCCTGCAGGGATTTTTCAGAAGCATTTTCATCCCCGCCATCAAAATTAGTGCAGGAGGAAAATAACAGCAGAAGGATAATGACATATCGCATAGACAATGATTATGGCCTTTCTGCCTTAGGCAAGGATCAGATGTGAAGTTTTTCTTTTTTTGCCAACAGTTCGTCAACAGTCTCTTTGTACATATCATCTGGTATACAACAGTCAACCGGACAAACAGCTGCGCACTGGGGTTCTTCATGGAAACCCTGGCACTCGGTGCATTTATTGGGCGTAATATAATATGTGTCAGTACTAACGGGGGCATTTTTATGATCTGCTTCCACTGTAGTGCCATCCAACAAAACGAAACTTCCTTTCACAGTCGTGCCGTCTGAAATAGCCCACTCCACGCCGCCTTCATAGATCGCATTATTTGGACATTCCGGTTCACAGGCACCGCAGTTGATACATTCTTCTGTGATCTTGATTGCCATACTGTAAATGATTTTTTAGGGGGTCAATAAGGTTTACTTTTGCGGGATAAAGTTAGCACAAACACAATATATATCCGAATGAATTTAGACCGCAGACTGGATATTCTGAGCCGCTTAAAGACTTACCTGCAATCTGAAGAGCCTGAATGGCTTGAAGTGAAGGAAAAAGCATTCTATGAGAACTCATGGTTTCTTCCGGAATTCATTGAGAAGTCGGTTAACAATATCACCACTCAATTCCTTGACTATAACATACTGAAACACACCGCTACTGTTTATGACATTCCAACAACATCGCTTCCTGCACCTAAAATAATTGGCGTAGTTATGGCTGGAAACATCCCGCTTGTTGGGTTCCATGATTTTCTTTGTGTTTTTTTATCCGGACACAAACAGCATATCAAACGATCGTCCAAAGACCAGGTATTATTAACGCACCTCGTTGGAAAAATGTGGGGTTGGGAACCGGCAGTTTTGGAATTTGTAGAATTTGCTGAACAACTCCGGGGTTGCGATGCTTATATAGCCACCGGATCTAATAATACTGCGCGTTATTTTCACCAGTATTTTAATCGTTTTCCACACATCATCCGTAAAAACAGGACCTCAGTGGCTATTCTCGACGGCACGGAAACAGAGGCCGAACTCGGTATGCTTGCTGATGATATTCAGGAATATTTTGGACTGGGATGCAGGAACGTAACCCAGTTATGGGTACCAAAAGGGTACGATTTCATTCCGCTGCTGGATGCGCTAAAAAAAAATGATTACCTCGCTGACGCCCATAAGTATAAGCACAATTACGATTACGTGCTTACCATCAACATGATGAATAACAAGGCATATATGACCAACGGATCTATCGTGTTGAGTCCCAATGAATCACCTTACGCGGGAATTTCAAACCTCAACTATGCCTACTACGAAGAACCCGAGGAGGTCACTACTAAACTAAATCCCGAAGAGATACAACTCATTGTAGGACATGGCCACACACCATTTGGAAAGGCCCAGTGCCCGGCATTCACAGAATTTGCTGATGGCGTTGACACGCTTGGATTCCTGACAAATCTTTGATAGTCATCTGACAGAATTGCTGCCATTAAAAATAGTACTTTTAACAAACAATGACGATCTACGAAGACCTTTCTAATAGTTTGTTAAATGGTGCTTGTGGTGAACTGAAATAGCGTCATGTTCGTTTCTTTGTATTACACGGGGGCACGAATTTTGTCCCATTCGTTTATCATAAAAGCTCATTTTCAATTTTAATCCCATGAATATCAAACAGGTTTTTACGGTGGTACTTATCAGTGCGGCAACCACTGTTGGCACTTTGTTTACCTACAATCAGTTTACGCAAAAGCCCCAGTCCATCCAGGCAGAGTATGGAAAGACGCCCGCGAATTATGTTGGACTGTTCGACAGCAACAACAATACTCCGGGTACCCAACCTATTGACTTCCAAGCTGCGGCACAGTCTGCAGTTCCTGCAGTGGTGCACATCACTACGGTCATTGGAAAGAGTTCTGCAAGCAATAACCTGCCCAGGCGAAATCCGTTTTCCGACCTTTTTGGAGACGATTTTGATGACTTTTTCGGAGGTCCGCAGGTCCGAAACATACCTCAGAGAGCAAGTGGTTCGGGTGTGCTTGTCAGTGAGGATGGGTATATCGTGACCAATAACCACGTGATTGATGAAGCAGAGGAAATAAAAGTCACCCTAAGCAATAAAAAAAGTTACAACGCAAAACTTATCGGCACTGACCCGAGCAGCGATCTCGCCATGTTGAAGATTGAAGCGAAAGGCCTTCCCTTTATTCTTTATGGTAATTCCGACCAGGTAAAACTTGGCCAGTGGGTACTCGCCGTTGGTTATCCGCTTAACCTGGAAACCACAGTTACTGCAGGTATCATTAGTGCTAAAGCCAGGTCGCTTGGACTGAATTCAAGGAGGAGTACTTCTCCCATAGAATCATTTATCCAGACTGACGCAGCTGTGAACCAGGGTAACAGTGGTGGTGCCCTTATTAATACCAATGGTGAATTGGTGGGTATTGTATCCGCCATAGCATCCCCAACTGGTGCTTATGCAGGTTATTCTTATGCGATACCGGTAAACATCGTGAAAAAGATTATTAACGACCTGTTGAAATTTGGTACAGTTCAGCGTGCATACCTCGGTATTTCTTATCTACCTGATACTGCACCAGATACTGAAAAAGAAAAAATCGGATATAAAGAAGGTCTTGGCGTATTTGTTCGAGAAGTGTCAAAAGACGGCGCTGCTGCAAATTCAGGTATACTGGCGGGTGATTACATTACCAAAATCAATGGAATCAAAGTCACGTCAGGAAGCGAAATGGTAGAGCAGATCGCTGGCTATAAACCAGGCGATAAAATAACCTTATCGTATTTGCGCAATGGAAAAGAATCCAATTCAAATATCACCCTTAAAAATAAATCAGGCAATTACGACCAGGTGAAAGCCGCTGCAACAGATGTTTTAAAGAGTGAGTTCGAGAATCTGTCTGCTGCCAAGGCAAAAGAATATGGTGTGGCCGGCGGCGTCATTGTTAAGAAAATCGGTGACGGTCCAATCGACGAACAGACAAGAATGAGGGATGGTTTTATTATCATCAAAGCAAACGGACAGGATGTGAAATCCATGGACGATCTCAATACTGTTCTTGCAAGAAGTTCAAACAGGATCTCGTTAGAAGGATTTTACCCTGGATATGATGGCACATATACATATCCTATTGAATTGAAATAACATCTACACTTGATGTAAATATTATAGATATTGAAAAAGCCATTCCGACATATCGGGATGGCTTTTTTTATCAGATGCCTTTACTTTCACTTTACCCCCACTGCATATCCCCATGAAACCAAATCGATTAGCCGTCCATGATCTATATCGATGATCGCATCACTAAACAACTCCCTGAATATACCCTGCACCTCAATATCATATACATGAATAGTAAGTGGATAGGGAGAAAGATTCAGCAACACTAACACTTCCGATCCACCATTTTTTCTCATATAGGCGATCACTTTATCCTGGTGATCGGTCCTTATGAAAAAAGTATGTACCTGGTCTGAACTTGCCGTTAATG
>JANMMA010000279.1:0-12668 GCA_031372815.1 Sphingobacteriales bacterium | reverse complement strand
CAAACGTTATCATCAACTGGATCAGCAATGAAGATGCAGCGAAGGAGGTAGTTGAGTTATGTAAATCTGAAGGTGTAAAAGCCATGGCCATCAAAGCAGACGTAAGTAAGGAAGATGAAGTGATTGCCATGTTTAAACAGGCCATTGATGAATTTGGAACTATTGATATACTGGTCAATAATGCCGGACTGCAAAAGGATGCCATCATTGATCAGATGACGCTACAACAGTGGCAGTTTGTGATAGATGTAAACCTTACAGGACAGTTTCTTTGTGCGCGCGAAGCGGTACGCGAATTTAAAAAAAGGGGCATGAGACCTGAGGTCTCCGCAGCACTGGGCAAAATCATTTGCATTAGTTCTGTACATGAAGTTATTCCATGGGCCGGCCATGCAAACTACGCAGCTTCAAAAGGTGGCATTATGTTACTGATGAAGTCTATGGCCCAGGAACTTGCGCCGTTTAAGATAAGGGTCAATAGTATTGGTCCGGGTGCTATCAAAACACCGATCAACACTGCGGCATGGGCCACGCCTGAAGCTGAACATGAATTACTTAAGCTGATACCTTATAACAGGGTAGGGGAACCCTCGGATATTGGCGCTGTCACAGCATGGCTGGCTTCGGACGAGGCAGACTATATCAATGGAATCACATTATTTGTAGATGGTGGAATGACGCTTTACCCTGGCTTTGCTACAGGCGGCTGATCATATTGTTGGCAGTAAATTCAAAAAGTGCAGAACATATAAATTATGGGCAACAGATCTGCGGAGGAAATCCGTTTGGATGAACACTACAGCGGAAAAAAGAAATGGCTCAAATGGGGACCTTATTTAAGTGAACGGCAATGGGGAACAGTTAGAGAGGATTATAGTGAAGATGGTCATCCATGGGATTATTTTCCGCATGACCATGCCCGTTCCAGAGTTTATCGCTGGGGCGAAGACGGCATCGCCGGAATTTCTGACAAACTGCAGAGAATATGTTTTGCCATTACGGTATGGAATGGTAAAGATCCCATACTTAAGGAACGGCTTTTTGGCCTTAACGGCAACGAAGGGAATCATGGCGAAGACGTTAAGGAGTTGTATTACCACCTCGACAATAACCCTTCGCATTCTTACATGAAGCACTTGTACAAATATCCGCAGAATGCTTATCCTTATGAGGATCTTTTGTTAACCAACAAAAAAAGGTCAAGGTTCGAAGAAGAATATGAATTGTTGGATACCGGTATTTTCGATGAAGGAAAATACTTTGACGTAATTACTGAATACGCTAAAGCAGATGACGAAGACCTGTTGATCAGAATAACCGTTTACAACAGAGGCAATGACTCAGCTTATTTTGCATTGCTACCTACCCTCTGGATGCGTAATCTGTGGAGTGTTGGCATTGATGAAATAAAACCTGTAATAAGAAATGCATCTGGCGGTAATGATTTCGATTCCGTGGAAGTGGATCACAAAGTTGCCGGGAACTACCATTTTTATTTTCAACCTGCGAAGAAAAAACTATTTACAGAAAACGAAACGAATACCGAGAAAATATTTGGTATCCCCAACAAGAGTCCGTTTGTAAAAGATTCATTTCACACAGCAGTAATCAATTCAGTGTACAGCATTTTTGATGATAAACATGAAGGAACTAAATTCTCGCCGTTTTACCAATGGCAAATTGAAGGCGGAAATAGTATAACGGTGAAATTGCGCTTAAGCAAACTTGAAACGGCGACGCCATTTTCATCAGCATTTGACGAAATGTTTATCCGTCGCATCAAAGAAACTGATGAATTTTACGATCACCTAACCAAAGCCACGGACAAAGACGAGAAAAATATCCAACGTCAGGCATTGTCGGGTATGCTTTGGAGCAAGCAGTACTACAACATCGATATACCCCGATGGCTGCAGGGCGACCCAGGTGGGACATTACCTCCTGAAAAAAGGAAACTAGGCCGGAACCACAAATGGATGACGTTAAACAACGAAGACATCATTTCCATGCCCGACAAATGGGAATATCCATGGTATGCTGCATGGGACCTGGCGTTTCACTGTGTGACATTAGCTATGCTTGATGCAACGTTTGCCAAGGAACAGCTTATCCTTTTTTTGCGTGAATGGTATATGGATCCAAAAGGTCAAATGCCGGCTTATGAATGGGCTTTTAGTGATGTGAATCCGCCCGTTCATGCATGGAGTTGCATGGAAGTATATAAGTTGGATAAAACAAAAACAGGAATAGGCGATCATAATTTTTTAGAGCGTGTTTTCCAAAAGTTGTTGATCAATTTTACCTGGTGGGTAAACCAAAAAGATCGAAAAGGCAACAATGTATTTGAAGGTGGCTTTTTGGGATTGGATAATATCGGCGTGTTCGATAGAAGCAGACCAACACCTGGTGGAGGGTTATTGGAACAGGCTGATGGAACGTCCTGGATGGCCATGTATTGCCTCAATATGCTCGAGATCGCTATTGAACTTTGCCAATACAACACAGCCTACGAAGATGTTGCGACAAAATTTTTTGAGCATTTTGTATATATAGCCGATTCACTAAATCGGATCGCTGATAACTGGACAGGTTCATGGGATGAAGAACAAGGCTTTTTTTATGATGTTATTGCCATGCCGGATGGCAGCTATATACCTGTTAAGGTACGGTCCCTGGTTGGCCTGAGTACTTTGTTTGGTGTGTTGGTGCTTAGAAAGGAACAGTTGGATAGAGTACCGAATTTTTATCATAGACTAAAATGGTTCAGAAACTACAGTGAAGAAAATAAATACTATATTATTGAAGACATAAGGGAAGGTGAAGATATTTTGTTGTCACTTGTTCCCAGACGAAGAATCGAAAAAATAATGAAGGCTGTGTTAGATGAAGAGGAATTTCTTTCGCTGGGTGGTGTAAGGTCCCTTTCAAAGATTCATGAAGTACCTTATGAGTTAACTATTCAGGGTGAAATATTCGGATTGGAGTATCAGCCTGGTGAATCTACTTCGACACTTTTTGGCGGAAATTCTAATTGGCGAGGACCTGTATGGGCACCAATGAATTACCTGTTGATCCTCTCCTTGAGAAAGTTTTGTGACTATTACCAGGGCGAGTGTAAAGTTGCCTATCCTGCAGGAAGTGACAATATTATTTCATTGAGTTCGGTAGGGTTTGAGTTAGCTAAAAGATTCATAGGGATATTTAAAAAGGATGGCAATGGACAAAGGCTGGTCCATGGTGAAGCGAAGCAATATTACTCAGATCCAAATTTCTCCGAACTACTATTATTTTATGAATATTTCCATGGTGACTCATGTAGAGGTGCAGGCGCCTCACATCAAACCGGCTGGACGGGTATTCTTGCTGATCTGATTAACATGATAAATGATCAGGATGCCGGATGAATAAAATGGTTGTGGCAAGCAACAGGCTAATTGTCTTACATCATTCGATTAACTGCCTGCCAGATAAAAAATATATTCAGCGATACATAACTGAGCAGTAGGAAGATCGAAATTCTGTTGTCGAATTGGATAGCTTTTTCGTCCTGACCCTTTTTGAACAGCCTAAGACAATAGGTATTGGCAGCGATCACCAACAATATGAAGAGTAGGGTTATGCCATGCAGAATATCCACCATCGTAAAAGAACTGGATTCAGGTAGAGAAGATTCAATAATATATTTATTGCCCACAACCGCAAACAATGCACCCACGCTCAGCCCAAAGCGGGCATCCATACTATCTGTGTGAATGTAAAAACAGATATATGAAACAAAAAAAGCAAGATACATTCCAAGGAACATTTTCAGGAATAATTCACCGGCCTCCCTGGTAACAGACAATCGAACACGAAATGCACTGTAAACGGATTCCTGCTTTACAGCAGTTTCGTCTCCAAATGACGTTTTATAAACTTTTTTTGCAGCAGAGACAATACAACTGTCGATATTCCAGCCATGTAACGTGAAGCGACTATCAAAATGTTCACCCAGTGTGTCTGCCACAAATATCATTGTGGATGTATCAAATTGTGAGTTTTCAATGGATATCCTAAGCTTTTGTTCATCAAAAGGAAAGTTTGAAATTGCCCAAGAATCCTTCATTATACACTGCATCTTCATCTGCAACGTAATAATTTCGCCGGAAGTATCGATGGTAAAAAAGTCTTTGGTAACCGTTTTAGCATTCGGTATTTCCAAGTTATTGACAAAGTCGAGATCGGGATTTTTATATTTCATCCATAGCCAGAAGCTAACGGTAAATTCTTTTTGTTTAAAATCGATATTGTGGATACTGGTAATAAAAATACCAGTTCGGACCGTATCAATGTCGCCTGGTTGCGCGTGTACATTACTGAATACCAGGGAGAAAACAACAAATAAAAACAGGTTCTTCATACTCCGGAATTATAGTACTAAGACACTTTCCGGTGGATTAATGTGGCCTGACCGTGGAGGCAAGATATGTATATAAGTAAGAACCATTTACTTACAATCTACACTTTATTGATTTGCATTCCTGGGGGGTGATGGATTAGTTTGTACACCTGTAAGAGCCGACACATCACTCCATTTTAACGTCTTTGGATCAACATTTGTTGGAATGACCAGATAAGTGATTTGCCCCCCTTCCAAAGCCGGATCTATGGGCACAAACAGAACATAGGGAGTATTTTGATTTATTTGACCTACTAAATTCCTGATTTCATCTTTATAAAGTACAAGATTTCCGAAATAACTGCCAGCTCCATATTTGAGGGTACTAGGTTGGCCCACCCATAAGGTTAAATTCGAGGGGTCAGGAAAATCTGAATTTCCAGCTTTGCTAGACCAGCAACTTAGTGTGAGGGAATCCGCATTTTTAATAAAAAACCTAAAGGTCATTTTTTTAGTCAGTGGATTGTTTAAGTTCTTAAATTTTTGTGCATCGGTATATAATATATTTAAGAAGCCAGACATAGCTGTTGAAGGTGCCACTACTGTTTTCGATATAGTATCTGCTATTACTGACGTTGTATCAATAGATGCTGCATCTGCCTGATTATTGTTGCATTCAATAAAAATTAGCATTATAAGGACCATGAATGAAGAATACATTCCCGTTAAAAATCCATTTTTCATATTTTTAAATTTTTGAACTTGAAGAAAAGTAGTGTTAAATGTTAGTTCTAAAAAGATAAGCAGTAAATTTCTATCTGGCAAAAAAACTTTACCAGCGTTATGGCCTGCTGAATAAAGGACCTGGGTTTCGGTTATACGATGTTGATATGATAAATGTTTTAAGGACAATGCTGGATTGGTCTGAAGTTTGGGCGCCGCTCATACCTTTGGTTTACCTGATATTTAATCGTCACCAGCCAGGTTACTTAAAGCCCGTCATCGTATACCTGGTTATCGCATTTTGCATAAATCTTGCAGCTGATGTGATCAGCGATTTTCGTCATATGCTGCCCGTTAGAATTGAAAGTAACAATCCTTTATATAATGTACATTCAATCTTGCGGCTGGTATGTTTCTACTTCTTTTTTATGGCGCTTGGCCAGACCGATTTTATTAAGGTAAGGCATATACTAACCATCGTGGGCCTGCTGATCATTCCGCTAAATTTTTTATTTAATGAAAACTTCCTGAATCCCGATCATTTAAGTGGAAACTTGTTAGCCTCGGAGGCTTACCTGCTACTTATCTATTGCCTGCTTTACTATCTTTCAAAACTGAGAACGGATGACAGCGATGTGTTTGCAGGAGCAGATTTCTGGGTGGTAACAGGGCTAAGTATTTATGTAGTCGTTAATTTTTTTGTTTTTTTGTTCTATGTTCCAATGATTACATTCGATAGCGAACTTGCTGAGAGAATTTGGGACTTCCATAATATTGCATACATCATTTTGTGCATATTTTTAACAAGGGCTTTTTATGAATCTGCTTGATATTAGTCTTCAATCAAGGGTCATCATAGGCATTTCTGCCATGGTATTATTGTTCAGTAGTTTTTTAGTTGCTTTCATCGGTAGCCAGCGTAAAAGGCTAAAATATCATCGGGATCTGCAGCTGATTCAACAGCAGCAGCAGCAGGCACTCAGGGAACAAAATGTGTTGCTCGAAGACAGGGTCAGGGAAAGGACCATGCAGTTGTCTGAACAGAAGGATAATCTTCAGACAGCCCTTTCAGATTTACAGGCCAGCCAGTTGCAACTGGTGCAGAAGGAGAAAATGGCATCTTTGGGTGAGATAGCATCCGGTATAGCTCATGAGATTCAAAACCCACTCAATTTTGTAAACAATTTTGCTGAAATCAATGCTGAACTCTTAATGGAATTAAAAGACCTTCTTGAATTAGAAAAGACGTCTCTTAGCAGGCGTGATGAAATGAATATCCTGATGACGGATGTCGTCAGTAATTTGCATAAAATCCATCAGCATGGTAAAAGGGCTGATTCCATAGTAAAGTCAATGCTTCAACATACGCGGACAAGCAGTGCCCAGTTGGAGGAAACGGACATTAATAGTTTGGCAGGGGAATATCTGAAACTGGCTTATCATGGTCAAAAGGTTAAGGATAGTTCATTTAATGTAACACTGATGACCGACTTTTCACCGAGCCTTGGAAAATTGCGTGTTATCGCCTACGATATCGGAAGGGTGCTGCTGAATTTGTATGCCAATGCTTTTTATGCAGTTTGGGAAAAGAAAAAAGGGATTGGCGATTTATATGAACCAATTGTATCGGTAAGCACTGAAAAAACGGAGCACTCTATTGCAATCAGTATTAGAGACAATGGACCCGGTATACCGAATAAAATAAAGGGCAAAATATTCCAGCCCTTCTTTACAACCAAGCCGACAGGCGAAGGAACAGGTCTTGGACTTTCATTAAGTTATGAAGTAATAAAAGCTCACGGCGGTGAATTGAAAATGGTATCAAAAGAAGGTGAGTTTACCGAATTTACCATTGACCTCCCCATCGTATAATTCTATGATATGATTTGAAAATATAGTATCACAAACTATTGACTTAAAAAATAAATACTGTTTTAGCATTCACCCTTTGACAGCATTCCAGATAAACCATGTATTCAATAAAAAGTAAACAACCAGCAAAGTCAACCCGATCTTACTGTCGAAGCGTACGGCTTTATCGGTTAGGTTTTTCTTTATTAGCCGCAGGGAATAGGCATTGCTGGCAATGACAAGCAGTATAAATAGTAACGTGATACCATGCAGCGTATCCACCAGGGTAAAAGAAGCCGAATCCGGCAACGAAGAATCAATAATATATTTGTTACCTACAACGGCAAATAACGAACCCACACCCAGACCGAAACGTGAATCCATACTGTCTGCATGAATATAAAAGCAAATATAAGAAATAAGGAAAGCCATGTACATGCCTATGAACATCTTCCAGAATAAGCCGAAAGCTTCCCTGGTAATTGACAACCTCACCTGGAATGCACTGTATTCGGTAACCTGTTTCACTGCCGACTCACTACCGAAAGCTGACTGGTAAATACTTTTTTCGGAAGTAATCACACAACTGTCAATGTTCCATCCGCTGAGTGTAAAGCGTTTGTCAAAATTGTCTCCGAAGGTATCCACTACAAAGACCATTGATGACGCATCGAATTGAGAGTTTTCAATGGCTATTCGTAATTTTTGTTCATCGAAGGGAAAATTTGAAATTTTCCAGGATTCCTTGATTACACTCTGCAATTTCATCTGTAGAAAAACCCTGCCATTGGAAGTATCAATAGTGGTGAAGGTTTTGTCCACTGTCTTGGCATTGGGTATTTCAAGATTGTTGATGAAATCCAGTTCTTGATTCTTGTATTTAAGCCAGAGCCAGAATGTAGCAGTGAACTCTTTCTGCTTAAAATCAATATCATGAACACTGGTGATATAGATGCCCACATGAACCGTATCAATTTTATCGTCCTGGGCATACAGGATTGAGGTACAAACAACAAATAGTAAAGTAAGTAATATCAATTTCCTCATACAGTGGTTTGGCATCGGCATGTATACGGCCTGCAATAAACAACGAGTATTAACGGGTAATATTGCGCGTTTTTTCAATGTACGGGTGATAGATTGACTAATGATAAAACACGGGTGCCAATGAGTTCTATTGATCGCAAGAGTTTTTCGTGTGAAAGGTTTGCGTTATCCATTTGGAAGGTCAGGCGTGTTATGCCTCCCAATGCAGCACTGTGGTGTAAAATCTTTTCTGCAACTTCTTCAGGGCTTCCCACCAGCAACGCGCCCGTTGGACCATTTTGTGCATTGAACCTTTCCCTGGTAACTGGTGGCCATCCTCTCTCTTTGCCGATCCGGGTAAAAGTTTCAGCATAACCCGGGAAATATTCTGCAACAGCCATTTCCGTTGTATCAGCAACGTATCCCAAAGAGTGTAATCCGACTTTCAATTTTTCATCAGGATGACCTGCTTTCTTACCTGCATTTCTATAGAGGTCGATTAATGGCCGAAACCGGTGGGTTTCCCCTCCAATGATCGCTACCATCAGTGGAAGTCCAAGCACACCCGCACGTATAAACGATTCTGGTGTGCCGCCTACACCGATCCAGATGGGAAAAGGGTCTTGTACAGGCCTGGGGTATACCGTCTGATTTCGCAAAGGAGGCCTGAATTCGCCCGACCAGGTAACGGTTTCATGATCACGGATCTTAAGTAATAAATCCAGCTTTTCCGTAAAAAGTTCATTGTAGTCTTCCAGGTTCAGTCCAAACAGCGGAAACGCTTCAGTAAAAGAGCCACGTCCTACTACCATCTCAGCTCGACCGCCTGACACCAGGTCCAGTGTTGCGTAGTTCTGAAATGCCCTGACCGGATCAACGGCGCTAAGTACAGTAACTGCACTGGTTAGCCTGATGCGTTTTGTGAGGGCTGCTGCAGCAGCCAGAATAATGTGCGGTGCAGCGTCTAAAAATTCTTTCCGGTGGTGTTCCCCAATTCCGAATACGTCGAGGCCCGACTTATCAGCGTGTACAATTCTTTCAATCAGGTCTGCAATTGCTTTTGTTGAATCCACCGGAGCACGCTGATCTTCACTTAGTTTCGCCGCTGCAAAACTGTCAATCCCAATTTCCATCTTTTTCATAAATAGTTTACACTGGTATGGTTACTATCATTTCAGTTCCTTCGCTTTCAACTGACCTTACGGTAATTGTTCCGTTATGTGCTTTAATGATATCGTGACTTATGGATAATCCAAGTCCTGTACCCTGGCCAGTAGGTTTGGTAGTGAAGAAAGGTTGAAAAATCTTATCTATTTTTTTCTCAGCAATACCCTGACCATTGTCCTTGACACAGATTTGTATTGTATTTCCGTTATTTTTAGTTTGTAGTGTGACCTTAGGTACATAATTATGATCGGACTGTTTCCTTTTCTCCTCTACTGAATAGAATGCATTATTGTATAGGTTAAGCAGTACCCTTGCAATATCCTGGGGAATAATGTTAATCGAGGGCAAAGTTGGATCAGCTATTGTTTCAAGCGCTATATTAATATTATCTTCTTTCCTGCGTAAATTATGGTACGATATCCTGAAATATTCATCGGCAAGTGCATTAATGTCTGATGGTTCTTTTTGTCCGGCACTGGTCTTGGTATGTTGCAGCATTGACTTAACAATTGCGTCAGCACGTTTTCCATGGTAACTTATTTTTTCAAGGTTTAGCCTGATGTCGTTCATCAATGTATTTCCGTCGGTATTGTCAACTGTTAATGCACCAGCTTCTTCAATGAGTTCCAGGTTAATCTCTGCAAAGTTATTTACAAAATTGAGTGGATTTTGTATTTCATGTGCTATCCCTGCTGTCATCTCGCCCAGTGAAGCCATTTTTTCTGATTGAATCAGCTGGGACTGAGTGGCCCTGAGATCAACAAGGGATTGTTCAAGTTTTTGTTTCTGGTGGTCTGTCTCCCTTTCCTGTTTTTGTAATAGTGTGAAAGCTTTTTTTCTTTGTAGATTATTTCTCCATTGTAAAAGAGCGATCGAAACAAGTATTATAAGAGTTCCCAAAAGCGCCCAAAGTTTTAACCGATCCTGGTAGGCTTTCTTTGAATTTTCCAGGTTCGCTTGTTTTTGTTTTTCCTGGTATTCCAGGTTTTGTATGGCGATGCTTTTTTGCCTGTTAAAAAGGTAATCTTTTATATTTATCGCTATTTTCAAATATTTCAACGCACTGTCGGGCTGCGTTTTGGATTCATACACTGATGCAAGTAATGCAGCAGCTTTAAAAAGTCCATCACGGTAGCCAGTTCCAGATTTATGATTTAACACTTTGCTGGCATAGTATATTGTTGAATCAGGATTTTTTATAGTGTTATATACATTCGCTATTCCGATGTAGCTATCAATTTCATCTGTCAGAAACTTACTATCGATTGAAGTGGTAATGCCTTTTTGAAAGTAAAAAATTGCGGAGTCATATAATTTTTTACCGGCAAATGCATTACCAAGGGGAGGATATATCGAACTGAACCAATTGTCCATTTTCCATTCTTTCAGCTGGCTAAGACTTTTTTTAGCATAAAACATTGCTGAATCGTGATTGCTTAGGTCTTCATAGGCTATCGACAATCCGGTATAAATGAATGCCATACTATCAGGAAAATTATCTTCCACTATTTTAACGGAAGTGCGGATATATTTCAATTCTGTCGTAAAGTCACCAAGGAAATGATAACAGATACCGAGATTAGAAATGGCAATAATGTTGTCGAGGGGTTTGCCTATTTTTTTAGCAAGGCTCGTTGCTTTAAAACCTACATCAAGGGCCATCGGGTAATTACCAAGGGAAGTATAAGAATTGGTCAGGTACATCGTTGCTTCCAGCATTCCAGTTTCGTATTGAAGATGTTCAGCCAAAGCAAAGGCTTCGTTTCCATACATCACACAAGTGTCCGGACTAATTCCAAAATAGAGGCTACTGATGTAGTTAAGGATATCAACTTTGCCGGAGTCTTCTTTGGCTGACGTTAAAATTTCTTTTAATGAATCAAGCCTATTTTCCTGTGTATAAGACGGGGCGGAAAATAATAATAGAAAAAATATTAGATAAATCCTGAAATGTAAAAATTGCATTTAGCGGTTTATATAAAGCCGCTATGAAAGTAACCAATTGCAGTGGTAAAATAAATTTAGTTTTGCTGATAAGGGACTAATTCTTATGTTCAGGTTTGAAGGGATCACTATAGATAATAAATGCCCTGCTTAACACTTTCCACTGGACCTTTGAAAATGTTGTCATGGCAAGTTTCGCCACCACAGTGTTTCGAACATTGTCCATCTCCCTCTTTCAGGCCTGGGCCTGGAATGTCTATCTTTATATAATCCTTCTCTTTCGGTAGTCTGATTACGGGTCTACCACTTGTATCGCACAATGTAAAACCTGCACTAAACAGTTTATTACAAATTTTTTCCCAATCAGCGAGTAGGTTTTTGCAGGCAACTTCATATAGTCGAATGGCATCTTGCCGCGTCGTACACGCTTCCCGGAATTCATTGTCAGAATGCCCACCAAATTTTTGTTCAGGTACCGGTTTCATAAGTATAAAAGGATTTTAAATGATTTGCATAAAATTGATACCCCCTCAATTTCAATAGTTATCAGACCCCTTTTCAGTAAGAAGGGATTGTCCAAAATCTTCCACATTTGGATATGGCGTCTTTTTGTTGATGGTATCGATTACGAAGTTCGTGATGGTGGAAAATCCTTACATTCACCAGCCTATTAACTGTCATTATATAAATATTTGCATATATGAAATGGATTGGTCAAAAAGGAAGTTCAAACGTTGATGATCGTCGGGGTCTATCAGGTCGTGGAATGGCCGTGGGTGGTGGAGTAGGAGGTATTATTATATACTTGCTATATGCTTTGTTAAGTGGAAATGGAATTGATCCCTCCCAGATACCCATACAACCTCAGGGCGCACAATCTTCACAGCTCAGTGCGGAGGAACAGGCTGCCGATGAAGAACGCGCAAAATTTGTGGGAGTGGTGCTTAAGGAAACCGAGGATGTCTGGAATAAAATTTTTGAGCAAAATGGCCAGCAATACCAGGAACCTAAATTAGTATTATTCCGTGAGGTAGTGCAGTCCGCCTGCGGCAATGCCAGTGCAGCCTCGGGACCGTTTTACTGTCCAACTGACAGCAAGGTATATATCGATCTTTCTTTTTACCAGGAACTGCAGGACCGTTTTAAAGCACCCGGTGATTTTCCTATGGCTTATGTAATTGCCCATGAAGTTGGCCATCACATTCAAAACCTTATGGGTACTGCGGAGAAAGTGAGCAGGATGCGGCAGCAGTCTGGAGAAAAAGAAGGTAACCGTTTATCGGTAATGACTGAACTGCAGGCTGATTTTTATGCGGGAGTCTGGGCAAAATATTACCAGGAAACTACCAACAGATTGGAAGCAGGCGATATTGAAGAAGCATTGAACGCAGCCAACGCCATAGGCGACGACAGGTTGCAACGCGAAACAAGTGGCAGGGTAGTACCCGATGCGTTTACCCACGGTACATCACAACAAAGGATGTACTGGTTCAAAAAAGGATATCAGACCGGTGATCTTCGGCAGGGTGATACTTTTAATTCCCCTGAGCTGAACTGACACCACCAATAACCAGGCATT
>JANMMA010000268.1:0-3579 GCA_031372815.1 Sphingobacteriales bacterium | reverse complement strand
ATACCAGCCTTCCATCCATTTCCGTGATCTTCACCTGTGAATTTACTGCCAGTCCCCTGATCCCAATCACGCCCTGGTATCCTGGAGGAACAGGATTCGGATATACAATCACGTTAGTATGTGTTGCCGCACCTTCGGTTGCTGTTCCCATAAAGGAACAGATTCCGTTTGCTGTAGAAATGAACACCTCTCCCGTTTCGGGTTGTATGGCAATGGCACTGATATCATTATCCAGCAGCGGACTGTTCACTAACGTAAATCGATAAATGATTTTATCGCCATCCGGACTTACCAGCCATAAGCCATTCTTCGTGCCTACCCACTTGCGGTTGGCACCGTCTACTGTAATGGCCTGCACAGCCTCTCCCTGAAAAAGAAAGCCTGCAAAATTATCCTGCTGTACCACTGGCAACACTGCTTCGCAGTTAGTATTAACTGCATCCCTGGTGCATTGTATGATTCCTATGCCATTATCCGTTCCTACCCACAGGAAACCATTTTTGTCTTTAGCCGTGCAAAACACATTGCTGGATGGCAGGTTACCGTTTCCCTTGCCCTTCCGAAAATAACGCCACCGGTCGTCGCCTGTATTATCAATACTTACGCCGGAGTTGAAGAGGAATAAACCATTGTCTTTAGGAGCGATGATCCATTTTTGGTCGTAGTCATCAACAGTAATTCCGGCAACCGCATTTTCAAGGTGGAAAAAAGGAATGCTGAAACGCTTCCATTGTCCGTCTGATTTTTTTACAATGAGATTTTGTGGCGCGCCGTAATTGGATATCCAAACATTATTTTGCTGATCAGTGGCCAATCCACTTACGCGGTACGAACCAGGATCACCAATAGCAGCCTGCAATGGAGAGTTCTGTTTATAGATAATAAGCTGGCCGTCTTTGGTGACCTCCAATAATCCGCCTCCGAAAGATCCAGCATAAATGCTGCCTCCTGATGGCTGGTAAGTAATGGTAAGGAAGTCTGACAGTGAGTCTATTTTCGGGTATACGTATCGGTTATACCCGGTCCACTGTTCCTCCCTGAACTGGTAAATACCATTGGGATTAAATGTATAGTTCCATGCATCGGTTACTTTTCCTGCGGTACCCCAGAGGCTGCCGGATAGAAATTTTATTTCCCCTGAAGCCACATTGATCGGGCCGTTTGGGAAAACTTTTTCTCCTGTACTGCCCGTTGTTTTAATGAGCCCGTTGTCCTCGTCGGCGATCCAGCATTCATTACCTGCAAATACTGCCTGCCTGGGCTTCGACAAAAAAGAAGGCTGAAATATTTTGATGACGCTTCCTGCAGTGTTAAGTTGTACCACCCTTCCTTTTCCCGAATTGTTTTCAGAAACAAATATGCCCCCCACGATACTATCCACCTGTAAAATTTTCCCCGGCGAAACATATAGCAGGTTATACTGGTTACCAGCCTGGATGAATACAGAATCGCGGATCGTCACCATTACATTTCCAGAGGAGGTAACTACCTGATCCGCTATTCCGGGGGAAAGACCGTTTCCAATAATGGTTGACCAGCTACGGTAATCTGAAAGATTAGACGATAATGAAGCTGACTTCAATCCTTCAGCCGTGGCAGCATACATCTTATTGTTGCTAATGGCAACGGCAAACGTTTTCACATCGTTACCGTTGATTCCGATGCGCCAGGTATCCTCAACCTCATTTTTTTTGAGGTTCAGCACGATGATTCCTAACCCGGTACAGAGGTAGGCCTTGTCATTGTCGAGGAAAATACGATAGATGGTTTTATTACCCGCGTTTGCACTGATTTTAATATCGGGGATATTGATTATGCGATCCTGCTGTAATACATCAATATTTCCATTCTTATAGGCGATAACGGTTAGCTCGTCAATACTACCAAATGTCATCGTTTGAACACCAACGTCACTAAGGCCGTTCATTTTAGATTTACGGGAGAATGAACCATCGGTAAGGTCGTAGCTAAAAAAAGCAAAGGGAGTGGCACATAAAATACGGTCCGGAGTAAAAGCCACGTTGATGGCATTGTTCCAGGGCAGGTGTTCACGCCATTGTCCGATGGGTGGTGGACCCTGGGCGAATGAAAATACAAAACAAATCATGAAAGCAAGCAAGGTGGTCCACCTGATCATCTTTCAAATTTAACCTTTACAGGTAGAATTAAACCGAATCACTAAATTCAACATCCATAAATGTCGTTTCTTTGCAGTAATGTGGAAAAAACTTGGTGTATGGATTATAAGCAACAGGTTGTACCTGCTTATTTTCCTTTTTAGCCTTACTGCCCTGATGGGTTATTTTGCAAGTAAGGTTCAGTTGAGCTATGATTTCGCCAGGGCCATTCCGGTCGACAATCCCAAGTACCTGGAATATCTTTCCTTTAAAGAAAAGTTTGGAGAAGACGGCAACCTAATGACGGTTGGGTTTATTCAGAAAGACATTTTCACGCTTGATAAATTCAATGCGCTGGCAAAGCTGACCACTGACCTGAAACAGACTGAAGGTGTAGAAGACGTGATCAGCCTGGTTTCAGCCATAAACCTGGTAAAGAATAATTCTACAGAAAAGCTAGTTCCGACGCCTATTTTTCCTGTAGTAATCAGTTCACAAGCGCAGTTGGACAGTTTAAAAAATGTGTTTCTCTCACTGCCTTTTTATCGTGGACTGATGTATAACAACAACAGCTATGCATGGCTGGTTGGGGTGCGTGTTAACAAAGACGTACTGAATTCCAAACGAAGGGACGTTGTTGTTCCACTGATCTCAGAACGTGCTATGGCCTATGGAAACGCACAGGGCGTTGAGGTACACCTAAGCGGACTACCGCTGATACGCAGCAACCTGGCCATAAGGATAGCCAATGAAATGAAATACTTCCTACTGGGATCCTTGTTATTATCTGCCATCATCCTATTTCTGTTCTTTCGTTCCATTAGTACTACCATATTGTCACTGCTGGTCGTGATCATCGGAGTAATTTTCGCTTTTGGAACCATGACGCTATTCGGATTTAAAATCTCCCTGCTGAATGCACTTATTCCACCTTTGATTGTGGTGATCGGTGTACCCAATTGTATTTACTTCCTCAATAAATACCACACGTCCTTTATCCGGGAAAACAATAAACAGACTGCACTGGTAGAAATGGTCAGCCGGATGGGCATAGTTACCTTATTCTGCAACATTACCGCAGCGATTGGATTTGCTGTTTTTGCACTGACTAAAAGTGCTATCCTCAAAGAGTTTGGTATTGTGGCTGGCATCAACATCATGGCCATTTTCTTTATTTCTTTTATTTTGCTGCCTTCAGCGTTGAGCTACTTGCCAGAACCTAAGGATAGGCACCTTGATTACCTTGACAATAGGCACCTGGCTAATATCCTGACTAAACTGGAGTTATGGGTATTCAACCATAAAAAAGTAATTTATGGTATCACCTTGGCACTGATCGTCTTTTCGGTTACGGGTATGACGCGGTTAAAAGCGAGGGGGTTCATTGTAGATGACCTGCCCAAAACAGACGTTATCTACCGCGACCTGAAATTTTTTGAGACACAGTTCAAAGGCATTATGC
>JANMMA010000257.1:0-5113 GCA_031372815.1 Sphingobacteriales bacterium | reverse complement strand
AAGATCAAAGTCCGTATGCGCTGATCGCTGGCATTATCAAAGACAGGGGTGCAAAGCATAAGCGCATCGGAATGGAAGAAAGGGTAAGGTTTTTTATCAGCGATGGTGTAAAAAAAGCCGCTCCTGGATTTGAAATCGTAGATGCTACTCCCATAACGGCGGGATGCAGGATGTATAAAAGCAAGGCAGAGATAGCGTTGATGCAAAGGGCAAGTGATGTTACCATAGAAGCATATAAAGCAACGTTTGCTGCGATCCAGCCCGGAATGTCACAGGCTGATTTTAGTGCCAATCTTTCAACGGCTTTCCGCAAACTCGGTTATAGCGGCGGAGCACTCGTATTGGTAGGAAAATATTCTGCCATACCACATGGAACCATCGTGCCGCAGATTATCAAGGAGGGGGATGTGTTATTGGTAGATGGCGGAACCAGTTGTGAAGGATATGCTTCCGATATCACCAGGACAACAGTTGTCGGGAAACCAACAGCTAGGCAGACAGAAGTATGGAATATCGAAAAGCAGGCGCAGGATGCCGCATTTGCTGCCATTAAAATAGGTAACACCTGCGAATCTGTTGATGCAGCAGCCAGGGCAGTGATTGAATCTGCAGGCTTTGGCAAAAATTATGGATTGCCCGGGCTTCCTCATCGTACCGGACATGGGATCGGATTAGAGGGACATGAGTGGACGAATTTTGTGCGTGGAAATAAAACTAAACTTGCCCCTGGTATGTGTTTTAGCGATGAGCCTACTATCGCTATTCCCGGTGAATTCGGAGTAAGGCTGGAAGATTGTTTATATATCGCCGATGATGGTCCTCATTTCTTTTCCAAACTCAGTAAGTCGATCACCGAACCTTTTGGGTAAAATGTAATGCTTTATGATATGCCCAATAAATTGTTGTTGTGCTTGCTGATGATGTTTGTTGTTGTTACGGTTTGTGCTCAAACCGCCATCAACATATTTGAACATAAGCACGGAAGTACTATCGATGCAAATGCCACCAAAGAAACAAAAGCGCTGTTTCATAATCTTGATAAACTTTCAGCAAAGCATATTTTATTTGGCCACCAGCACGCCACCGAATACGGTCATGGTTGGTATGGTGACGCCGGTCGGTCGGATGTAAAATCTGTAACGGGTTCTCATCCTGCAGTGATTGGTGTAGACTTCAGCGGACTTTCGGGGAAGCCTGACAGTAGTATAGAGAAAGAAAAACCCTCCTTACGGGCAACCATATCCGATACCTATAACAGGGGAGGCATTACCACGGTATCCTGGCATTTTAATAATCCTGTTTCACCCACCGGGTTTTACTCGAAAGATTCCGCATCTGTTGCTGCGGTAAAGTATATCATTCCCGGAGGTGAACACCATGAAAAGTATAAAGCCATATTGCGAACCATAGGTGAATTTGCCAAATCTGTCAAGGGAAAAGATGGTAAAACAGTACCGATGATCTTCAGGCCTTTCCATGAATTTGATGGTGACTGGTTTTGGTGGGGAAAGTCGCATTGCACAAAACAGGAGTTTGTCTCACTATGGAAATTCACGGTCATGTATTTGCGCGACAGTCTGCAGGTGCACAATTTTATTTATGCATTTTCACCTGATTGCCTGTTCACTACAGAAGCAGAATATCTTGACAGGTATCCCGGGAATCAATGGGTAGATATTGTGGGGTTCGATGATTATGCGGATTTTGGACGTGATGGAAAATACAATTTGCAGGCTGGATTAAAGAAGTTGGAAATTGTTTCCAACTTCGCCATAAAGGCCCACAAATTGGCTGCATTTACTGAAACAGGTTTAGAGTCGATACCCAATACTACCTGGTGGACGGGGAGTTTACTGAAGACTTTACAATCTTCAAAATTGAAACTAGCCTATGTGCTGGTCTGGCGGAATGACTCAAAAAGCGCAACGCATTTTTATGCACCTTTTCCCGGGCAGGTCAGTGAGCCCGATTTTATAAACTTCTATAATAGCCCTTACACATTATTTGAAAAAGATCTGAAGGGAATTTATAAGTAATAATGTGCCAATGTGGCCATGTGATTAAATGTGGTATGGGACCGAGATTTGTCCATATAATAAAGGTTCGGAAAACAGTTGTTGGATGTTTGTTTTCACATCCAAACATCTCCCAATTTTTCACATTTCCTACAACTTTCCTTTTGTTAATTGCTCACTAGCATAATTTGCGGCTCTCGCGGTAAGCGCCATGTACAAAATGGACGGGCTTTGATTTCCTGTGCTTGTCATGCAGGCACCATCGGTCACGAATACATTTTTGCAGTGGTGTAATTGGTTCCATTCATTGAGCATCGAGGTTTTTGGATCTTTTCCCATTCTGCATCCGCCCATTTCGTGAATATCAAGTCCGGGTGGTTGTTTATTATCGTATGTATTGATATCATATACACCTGCTTTTTCAAACATGAGTGATGTTTGTTCAAGGAAGTCTTTGACGAGTTTATCGTCATTGTCATCGTATCCAACAGAAGTAATTAACTGTGGTATTCCAAAAGGATCTTTCTTGTCGGGGCTTAACCGTACATGATTCGATTCTTTGGGAATAGTTTCTCCCTGGAGATATGCGAAGACATGCCATTGACCCGGTTCCTGCATTGCTTTTTTGTATTCGGCACCGATGGTTTCACTAGTGGTCGACTCATCATTTCTTTGGCGGTAGGCGCCGGCAAAAGTGGTGTAGCCTCCAATAAAGTCTGCATCCTGTTTATCGAGGTTGCGATAATTGGCAATGATAGTATCCGTTGGATTTCTACCATATGTGTATCCGTCCGTGAATCCCTTTATTTTTCCGTTAAGTCCGGCCCGGTAATTATGAAAGCAGATATATTTTCCTAAAATGCCGGAATCATTTCCAAGTCCGTTAGGGAATCTTTTGGATACAGAGTTAAGAAGGATGAGATTAGAGTTTAAAGCAGATGCGTTGACAAAAATTATTTTAGAAGAATATTCCTTTTCCTCTTTGGTATGGGCATCTATGATTTTTACGCCAGTTGCTTTTTGTTGTTCATCATCGTAGATTATTGAATGAACTACCGCATCTGTGACGATGGTGAGGTTACCCGTTTTCTGCGCCCATGGAATAGTTGAGGAAACTGAACTGAAGTATCCGCCAAACGGACATCCGCGCATGCAGAGATTTCTTGCCTGGCATTTTCCCCTGCCCTGTTCAAGGTGAACTGGTTTCGGTTCAGTTAGATGTGCCCACCTTGCGTGCACCAGGTAGCGGCCATATTCTTTCTTCAACACATCTTTCAAATGTTGTTCAACACAGTTCAGGTCAAACGGCTTCATAAATTTCCCATCGGGCATTGAAGCAATGCCGTCTTCATTTCCACAAATGCCAATGAATTCTTCCACGTGTGAATACCAGTCGTCCACGTCTTTATACCTGATGGGCCAATCGATCCCAAAGCCGAAACGCTGGGGGCCCGTAAATTCATAATCGCTCCATCGCTGTGTTGCCCTACCCCAGGTAAGCGATTTCCCGCCAAGCTGGTATCCGCGTATCCAGTCGAATGGCTTCTCCTGCACATAGGGCTGTATCGCGTCTTCAATAAAAAAATGGGCATTGTCTTCTCCGAATCCTGCCGACCTTGTGATCAACGGATTTTTCTTCCTGAATTCCTCCGTAATATTTCCACGGTGAGGAAGCTCCCATGGCGCTTTGTTGGCCGTTGGATAATCTTTGATGTGTTCAACTTTTCTGCCTCTTTCAATGAGCAGGGTTTTCAATCCTTTCTCACAAAGTTCTTTTGCGGCCCATCCTCCACTAATCCCCGAGCCGATCACTATCGCATCATATACCATTTGATCTTGTTTTTGCCTAATATAGCAAGATGTTATTGATTAGCTGATGGCTTCAAAAGAAAACTATGGTAGAAAAACATTTTGACGTTATAGTACTGGGCGTAGGGTCGATGGGATCATCCACCTGTTTTCACTTAGCAAAGCAGGGGGCAAGCGTGCTGGGCATTGAACAGTTTGATATTCCGCATGAATTGGGTTCGCATGGCGGACAAAGCAGGATCATTCGTAAGGCCTATTTTGAGCATCCAGATTATGTACCACTGCTTATCAGGGCATATGAAAACTGGGCGGCGTTAGAGAAGCTTACCGGTGCACAAGTGTATTTCAAGACAGGACTGTTGTATGCCGGGAAAAAGGATTATCCGTTAATGAAAGGGATCAGAGCATCAGCATCCATCTACCATATTCCTGTTGAAGAAGTAAGCGAGGCCGAACTTCAACATCAATATCGGCAATTTGCTATTCCCCAGGATTATGATGTTTTGTATGAAGCCGATGCAGGATTTGTTACTCCTGAGAGAGCGATACTGTTATATACTGAACAGGCAATCAGGCATGGTGCGGTGATAAAAACAAAAGAGAAGACCATTTCGTGGGAGAAAACCCGGGACGGGATAATGGTTATCACAGACAACGAAAAGTACACCTGTGATAAACTTGTCATTACGGCCGGGCCCTGGGCCGATAAAATGATCCCGGCGTTTCAAACAAAACTCACGGTAACCAGGCAAGCAATCGCCTGGGTTTGTCCCGGTAATTGGGAATGTTTTGAACTTGGAAATTTTCCCTGCTGGATGATTGCAGACGACGAGCAGCCGGGAGAATATTACGGCTTTCCTATTATGCCGGTAGGTAAACTGGGAGGTCCGATTGGTTTGAAGATTGCATTCCATTATCCGGGCACAGTTACGGATCCGGACCATGTAAACCGTGTACCTGGTGCGGAGGATGAGAACAAGCTTGTAAATGCTTTACATAAATTCATTCCCGATGGATATACATCCACCCTGGTAATGAAGACTTGCCTGTACACTAATTCACCAGATGAGCATTTTATCATAGACCACCTGCCAGGGCATGATGACGTGGTGATCGCCGCAGGCTTTAGCGGTCACGGGTTTAAATTTGCCTCGGTTGTAGGTGAGATAATGGCTGACCTGGCACTGAAGGGCCAGACTGATTTACCAATTGGGTTTCTAAGTGCTAATAGGGATGCCATGCTTTCACCCTTTGGCCAATAGCCTACTTTTTCGAGCAAAAAACGTTCA
>JANMMA010000255.1:0-12311 GCA_031372815.1 Sphingobacteriales bacterium | reverse complement strand
CATGCCTTTGTCGGTGCTTGAAGCTAATAAATATGACCCCCTGGGTAACGAGTATGTATACTCGTGTTTCAGAAACAGGACTAACCCCTATTTTATTCTTTCAGACCAGTTTCATAACATCCGTCGGGACCGAATATTTGGGAACGTGTCTGCAAAGTATGATCTCTTGAAATGGCTTTATGTTCAGGGACGGGTAGGACAGGACTACTGGTCGAGAGATGAAGACTATAATAACTTTCCAACAGGGCAGGCCTCTCTTGTTGCCGCTCCTGCAGGCTTTGTGAACGGACAGTATACGCAGGAGTCACGCCGGTTCAGGGAATTAAATACAGATTTCCTTTTCGGTACCAATAATAAGATGGGTGATATTGGGTTGAACCTCACTTTTGGCGGTAACCATATGTATCGGCGTAGTGATCTCAACAGTATGCAGGTGACCGATTTTGTGGTGAGAGGTTTATACACCGTGCAAAACGGAAGGGGAAAAGATCCTTTCTACGATCTTCGGGAAAGATCAGTGAATTCACTGTATGGTTCTGCAGAAGTTAATTACAAGCAGTATCTCTACCTCTCGGGAACCCTTCGGAACGACTGGTTTTCAACATTGTCGGAAGAAAACCGAAGTATCCTGTATCCTTCGGTAGCCCTTAGCTATGTGTTTTCACAGTCGTTCAAATCTTTACCATCCTGGCTGAATTTTGGAAAATTAAGGGCCGCATATACTGAAGTGGGAAGTGACACTGACGTTCCTGAATATGCTAACCTGTTATTCTATGGCGTGAACGCCAATCTCTCGAATGGCAGTCCGGTTGGTGGTTCCATTGGCGGCACGGTGCCTAATGCGAACCTCCGGCCCATGCGGACAAAAGAGATAGAATTCGGTGTGGAAACTAAACTTTTCGATTATCGTGTAGGCGTAGAAGTTAGTGTATTCCAGAAGCGCACCGTTGATCAGATCGTAAACGCACAGGTATCGGATGCTTCAGGCTTTATAAACACCCGAATTAACAGTGGCGAAAGTCAGAATAAGGGCATTGAAATGACACTGAACCTTGTTCCGGTAAGAAAGAAAAATTTCCAGTGGGATTTCACTTTTGCTGCTGCATATATTGAGACCCGGGTAAACAGCCTGCTAACTGACAAGGAGGGGGAACGGATCACAGTAGGTACCCACGTATTCAACGGGGAACTCAGGCAGATCGTGGGCTTACCGATGGGACAGATCGCCGGGTTCGGTTATCGCAGGGATGCCAACGGTGCACAAGTGTTTGATGGCAATGGCATTCCGCTACGTACACCGGACCTGGTGAATTTTGGCAGTGCCTTACCTAACTGGGTGGGTGGTATCACCAATTCGTTCAATATATACGGTGTTACTCTTTCAGTTTTGGTTGATTTTAAGCTGGGTAACATGATGCTTTCCGGTACTAACTTCAATGCATATCGGCATGGTCTTCACAAAAATACACTGGATGGAAGAGAAGGTGGAATCGTGGGTGACGGAGTAGATGTCAATGGCAATAAAAACGTGGCCGTAGCACAGGTACAACCTTATTGGTCAGTTGTTCGTTCACAGGCATTGATCGAACCGGTGATATATAAAGGAGGCTACTGGAAACTGCGCCAGATCACAGCTGGTTATGACCTTACCAAATATGTTCCGGAGAAATGGCCGGTTAAAGGGTTACGGCTTAACCTATTTGCTAACAACGTACTGATGCTGAAGAAATGGGTGGACAACATTGATCCCGAAACCTTCGGCTACAGCTCAGATAACCTCATTGGAATGGAATCTCCGGGACTGCCTTCAACCCGAAGCATTGGTGTAAACCTGAACATTAAATTCTGACACGACATGAAAAAATTAATAAAACCATCTATACTGGTCCTTGCAGTTCTATTCCTGAACTCATGCGATAAAGGATTTGATGAGCTCAATACCAGCAAAACGTCGGCGATAACTATTGATCCCGCATTCATTTTAAACAGGGCAATACTTGGAACTGCCTTTACTACTACAAGTGCTATTTATGAGATGGGAGTTGTTCAACAACTTGTCACACCAAATTCCGGTGTGCTGGCAGGTGCTAACTATAACCAGGATAACCGCGCCATCACCGTTGGGAATTGGAATAATTATTACCAGAATGTCATCAAAAATACGGCTGATGTACTTGCTGCAACAAAGGACGATCCGCTCAGGAGTAATCTGTATCATATGACAAGGATTCTTCAGGCCAACGCATTTATGGTACTTACCGATACTTATGGTGATATTCCCTACACTGAAGCCGGACAAGGTTACACAAACCAGCTTTTTTTCCCGGTATATGAATCACAACAATCCATCTACCCCAAACTGGTCCAGGAACTTACCGAAGCATCGGGGGCACTGGATGCAGGAAAAAGGGTAGAATCAGCCGATATACTTTATAGCGGTAATATCGCCAAATGGAAAAAATTCGGTTATTCGTTGCTGTTACGAGCCGGAATGAGGCTCAGTAAGGTTGATGCTACCAAAGCACAGGCCGCCGTAGTGGCGGCTTTTAGTGGCGGTGTGATATTAACTAATGCTGACAATGCCATCATTCGTCATGATGCTAACTATACTAATCCTATCGGAAGTATGTTAAATGGCACAGAAGCAGCGAATTTTTATCTTGCAAAACCTTTTGTTGATGCGTTAAAACTAAATGTTGACCCCCGGCTTTCAGCTATTGCCATTCGTTATGTTGGCGCCACATCAGGCGTTTCACAGACAGTAGCGAATGGAAATACCACTGCTTCATTGCAAACAGGCATGCCTATGGGCAAGGATAATGGAACCGTAGCGGCGGCTGCAACCGCAGATGGTTTGGCCAGTTTCTATGAATACAGCCAGCTCGACCGGCGGCGGCTGGCAAAAACAGTGGGCAATAATTTCATTGTGACCGCTGCGCAGAGCAACCTGCTTCTTGCCGAGGCCAAACAAAGAGGATGGATCACAACACCTGTAACAGCGGTAGAATTTTTCAGCAATGGTATCAAAGCCCATATGGATCAACTTGGTACGGTAGATGCAGGTGCTGCCATATCCACGGCAGCACGCGATGCCTATGCAACAGCAAGATCGGCAGTATTTGCGGGTGCAGAATTGAAAGAAATAAATTACGAATACTGGATCGCTTCACTACTGAATGGTCCGGAAGCATTTGCCAATTTCAGGCGAAGCGGATTTCCGGTATTGCCAGCTAATCCTTATCCTGGAAGTGAAGTCCCTGGCGCATTTATCAACCGGCTCACTTATCCCAATTCAGAGATATCGGTTAACAGTACCAATGTTCAGGCAGCCATTGCAGCACAGGGGCCGGATAACCTGGCCACTAAAGTCTGGTGGGCAAAATAGATAATGCTAATACATGGGCGATTTTTACATTGCCCATGTATTGATACCCGTTTTTCATCATTCAAAACTCCTATACATTCATGAAGAAGTTAACAGGTTTGCTATTCGTTTTGCTTTGTGTCACTTTTACTGGATTTAGCCAGCGTGTAGGTTCATCTCCTGAATACATTAAAGCGCTAACTGCAGAATGGAAAGGTGAACGATTTGCCGATGGCAGGCCAAAAGTTTCAGATGCCATTTTAGAACGGCTCAAAAACATCTCTATGGAGGAGGCCTGGGGCGAGCTCCGAAACAAGGGCTATCAAAATCAGTATGAAGGTGAGTGGCAGGTTATTTTCCCTGATAGTGTAATGACGGGAAGGGTAGTGACTGCGCAGTATACGCCACTTCGTCCCGATCTGCAGGCCTTTGTTAAGGAACAGGGTAAAGCCGAAAACAGGTCGATGAAAGGCGGTACTAATTCATGGCCGATAGATATTCTCGTGAACGGCGATGTGTATGTAGCTGATGGTTACGGAAAGATTGCTGATGGAACACTTATCGGAGATAACCTCGGCAATTCCATTTTTGCAAAATCGCATCGGGGTGTTATATTCTTCGGGTCTGTTCGTGACCAGGAAGGACTAAGTGAGATCAAGGGATTCAATGCCTGGGTCAAAGGCCAGGATCCTTCTTACATCAACCAAATGATGCTCACCACCATCAATACTCCTATTCGTATCGGCAGGGCCACCGTACTTCCTGGTGATGTGGTGCTGGCAAAAAAATACGGGACTGTTTTTATACCCGCACACCTGGTGGAAGACCTCGTGATCACTTCGGAAGTAACGGGACTTCGGGATGAATTCGGGCATCAGAGGTTAAGGGAAAAAAAATACCTCGCAGGTGAGATAGACAGTGAGTGGACAGAAGCTATAAAGAAAGATTTCCTGGACTGGCTCAGTAAATATCCGGGCAAATTGCCTATGCCCAAAAAAGAACTGGACGAATTTTTAAAGAAGAGTAATTATTAATAATCCCGAAAATAACAATCAATAATGAAGCATATAATCAAACAAATAGCCGCTCAGACAAGGGCGAAAGAAATTGCTGCTGCCGCAGCACAAAAAGCTGAAATGGAGAGTCCACTTACGGGCAAGAATAGGCGAAACTTCCTGAAGAAAACAGCTATGGGCGGTATTTCCCTGGCAGGTATGATGGGACTATCTCTACAGGACACGCTGGCCCATACCACATCCAATGTTCCCCGTGCTTCTGCACCGTCTGATCTAAAGATCACCGACATGCGGTACTGTTTAACAGCCGTAATGGGAGGAACAGCCATCATCAGGATCGATACCAACCAGGGTATTTACGGATTGGGTGAGGTCAGGGATGCAGCTGATGCACGTTATGCTTTGATATTGAAAAGCCGCATACTCGGAGAGAATCCCTGTAATGTAGAAAAGATATTTAAGATGATCAAACAGTTTGGCGGACAGGCAAGGCAGGCAGGTGGAGTTTGTGCCGTGGAAATGGCGCTCTGGGACCTTTGTGGTAAAGCCTATAATGTACCAGCATGGCAGTTATTAGGTGGAAGGTATAGAGATTCGATACGCATCTATGCTGATACACCTGAATCCGATAGTCCGGAAGAGCAAATGAAGCGTATCAGGTTCCGCACGGAAACACAGGGATATACCTGGTTGAAAATGGATGTTTCCATCAACGACCTCAAGAACGTAAAAGGTGCATTGGTGAATCCTGAAATTTTAAAAGGTAATAGCAACCAGTTTTCTGGCGGAGGTTATATGTCTTACGCTAATACAAGACATCCGTTCACAGGTATTCAGATCACTGAAAAAGGACTCGAAGCATTGGCAGAAAAAGTAGACAATGTAAGGAAGATGGTTGGGTATGAAATTCCCATGTCCACCGATCATTACGGGCATTTCGACGTAAACAATTGCATCAGGTTGGGGAAAGCGCTAGACAAATACCGGCTTGCCTGGCTAGAAGATATGGTGCCATGGCAATACACTGATCAACACAAGATGATCACCGATGCTTTGGATACTCCCACGCTAACGGGAGAAGATATTTATTTGCTCGATTATTTTAAACCATTGATTGATAATCATGCTGTGGATATTATCCATCCGGACCTGGCGTCTTCAGGTGGATTGCTTGAAACCAAAAGAATTGGTGACTATGCTGAAGAAAAAGGTATTGCCATGGCCATGCACCAGGCTGGTACACCTGTTTCTTTTATGGCCAACGTACACTGCGCGGCAGCAACGCAAAACTTCCTGAGCCTCGAACATCATTCTGTAGATTTGGACTGGTGGGAAGAACTGGTGAAAACAACTGATGGAAGGAAACTGATCGACAAAGGATTTGCACCAGTTCCACTGACAGCACCCGGACTTGGAATTGAATTAATTGATGAGAATGTGAAAAAACATCTTGATCCGAGAGATACTTCATACTTCGCACCAACAAAAGAGTGGGATACAAAAAGATCACATGACAGAACCTATAGTTAGGTCAAGTATTATTTACCGTTTATTTGCCATACTTGCTGTGGTTGCGTTCGTTATCGCAGTAGTGATCTCCATTACTTCCGGACTTGCAAATGCAGGTCCGGCAGTAATTCTTTTCTGGATCTTTGCAGGCATAGCTTTTAGAGGTACTGAATCTTTAAAAGGATTTACATATTCGGCAATGATTTTTGCGGCGGTTTCTACCGCCCTTTTTTATCCTTCCGCATTTATTGATATCAATGGATATAAACTTTCCGGATTGATTACACCATTGATTCAACTGATTATGTTTGGTATGGGAACATCCATGAGCACGAAGGATTTCGTTTCCGTTGCCAAATCCCCGAAGGCTGTACTGATAGGTATACTGGCACACTTTATTATTATGCCACTACTTGGATTCACCCTCGCGAAGGTCAGTGGATTTCCGCCTGAAATTGCTGCCGGGATCATTTTAATAGGATGTTCTCCCAGTGGCCTGGCGTCGAATGTAATGTGTTATCTGGCCAAGGCAAACCTTGCACTATCTATCACCATTACATCCATCGCTACTTTGCTGGCGCCATTTCTAACTCCTGTATTGATGAAGTTTTTAGCCGGAGCATTTATTGAAATAGATGTTTATAAAATGATGTGGGACATCTTCAAAATGATCATGCTCCCAATTGGTGCCGGATTAATATTCAACCGTCTTTTTCATGGCAAATCAGCCTGGCTTGATAAAGCGATGCCGCTGTTATCTATGGCAGGAATTGGGCTGATCATTGTAATTATTACGGCTGCAGGAAGGGACAGCCTGCTGAAGATTGGAGCACTCCTCATCTTGCTTGTTTTAATTCATAACGTTACCGGGTACCTGCTGGGTTACTGGAGCGCAAGGTTATTCAAACTTCCTGAAACCGATTGCCGTACCGTAGCCATTGAAGTGGGTATGCAGAACGGTGGACTGGCTTCCGGAATAGCCAAAGAAATGGGAAAAATTGCTACCGTTGGTCTTGCTGCTGCCGTGTTTGGTCCGCTCATGAACATCACAGGCTCCATACTGGCAAATTACTGGCATGGGAGACCTCCCGAAAATAGTTTGGAATTGGATCATGTCAAATCTTCCACCGCTGAAGTTGAGCTTTGAAAAAAATGCACGTGAAGATTCCGGATTTCAAGTAATTATCCATACATTATTTACAGTAAGTAGTTGTATTTGAAAGAGAAGGTAAACTTATGGGAAACAGGGTGATTGTTATAACAGGCGTATGCGGATGCGGAAAAACTACGGTGGGTTTGGCATTGGCCGAACGTTTGAATATCAGGTTTTATGATGGCGACAGGTTTCACCCGGAAGCTAATATTGAAAAAATGGCTGCAGGCATTCCCTTAACGGATCTTGACCGGCAGCCATGGTTGAGTGCAATTAATGCATTCATCAAAGAAAGGCTGCCGCATGAAACACTTATTATTGCCTGTTCTGCGCTGCGTGAAAAGTATCGCATGGAATTATCGACGAGCATAGATCCCGCTGCAGTTTCATGGATACACTTACAAGGTAGCTATGATGTCATTTACCATCGTATGCTCGAAAGAAAGGATCACTTCATGAGTGCAGAAATGTTGCGTTCGCAATTTGATGTCTACGAACATCCGAAGTCAGGAATGATGGTCAATATTGATCAGCACATCGATCAAATTATTGAAAATATTGTGTCGGGATTAGCACTTAATAAAACTGATATAGGATTGATCGGGCTGGGTGTCATGGGGACAAGCCTGGCAAGAAACATTGCCCGAAATGGGTTTACTATTTCGATATTTAACAGGCACGTAGACGGTACCGAAGAAGGTGTTGCAAAAAAGATCAAAAGCCTTTATCCGGAACTGCAGGCTTCCCAACCATTTGACAACCTCGAACAATTTGTTACGTCACTATCTGCTCCAAGAAAGATATTGTTGATGGTAAATGCCGGTCAGCCAGTGGATGATATCATCCGGCAATTAACGCCGATGCTGAAAGCTGGCGATGTAATTGTTGACTGCGGCAACACTCATTTTAAGGATACCGAAAGGCGGCAAAATGAATTGCAAAAAAAGAACATTCATTTTGTTGGTGCAGGAATTTCCGGTGGAGAGGAGGGCGCGCTGAACGGCCCATCCATTATGCCCGGAGGCAGCATGCAGGGATTCGCGTTAATTGAAGACGTTTTGATGGCAATTGCGGCAAGAAATACCTCGGGTGAAGTCTGCTGTGATCATATTGGCGATGGCGGATCAGGTCATTTTGTGAAGATGGTACATAACGGCATTGAGTATGCGGAGATGCAGTTGATTGCCGAGGTGTATAGCCATCTGAGATACAACCAGCAAATGGCACCGGTCGATATTGCGGCTATTTTTGACGAATGGAACAGGGGGGAAACAGGCAGTTATTTATTGGATATTACCAAGAACATTTTACGATTCAATGATACTGACGGGAAGCCACTTATCGATAAGATATCGGATGTGGCGGGCAATAAAGGAACAGGTAGCTGGACAACCATGACAGCCTGCGAAGTAGGCGTACCTGTGCCGGCCATGGCTGAAGCACTATTTGCGAGGTATGTTTCTTCGTTTAAGGCAGACCGTGATATGTATACAAAGCATTATCCGCAGGATAAATCCTCAATATCGATCGGGACAGAAAATCTCCGGCTGACTTTTATGTTTTGCAGGCTGATGAATCACTGCCAGGGCATAAAATTGATCGGCCAGGCTTCAGCGATATTTGGATGGAACATTGACGCTGCCGTCTTATTAAAGATCTGGTCAGGAGGATGTATTATTAGATCAAACCTGCTTTCGATTTTGAGAGATGGTTGGGCTGAACACCAGGACGTGATGATGCATCCATATACCATAAACCTGGCGAATGCCCATCTACGTGAAATAAAAGCCACGGTGTCACAATTGGCGCTGAGTTCGCTTGCTTTCCCGGTTATATCATCTTGCCTTGACTATTATAAATCTATGGTAACCAGGCGTGGCAATACTTATCTCATACAGGCACAACGTGATTATTTTGGAGCGCATACATACCGGAGAATTGATGGAAATCCGGAAGTTTCCCATCATACCAAATGGATGTAAGTAATTTAACCGGCACCGGCAATAATATAAAAACTGCACCGCTGAAGATTGAAGAAACCATAAACCAATAATGATGAAAAAAACGTTGTTTCCTTTACTGTTTATTTTCGCCTTTATCAGTGTTCATGGACAGTACAACCGTGTTGCCATGAACAGGGAATACATCATTTCACTTACGTCGCAGTGGAAAGGTGATCGTTTGCCTGATGGCAGGCCATTCGTTTCAGACAGCCTATTGGAGCGGCTGAAGAAAGTTGTACTAACCCATGCCTGGGGTGCATTGAGAAAAAATAAGTTTAATAATCAATACCAGGGAAATTGGATGATGATCCATCCCGATAAAAATACGGTGATGACCGGTAGGGTTGTGACAGCACAATATATGCCACAGCGACCTGATTTCGGCGACGTCATAAGGAAAGTAGGGTTGGCAGAAGGACATGGTGAAAAAGCGCAGTCTAATGTTTGGCCTATCGAAATGCTAAAGGATGGAGATGTATATGTTGCGGATGGATATGCCAAAGTAAATGAGGGCACATTGATCGGTGACCGCCTTGCGAATTCAATTTACGCGAAATCGAAAAGGGGGGTAATTTTCTGGGGAACGGTGAGGAACATCCAGGAAATTAAAAAAGTTGAAGGCTTCAATGGATGGATTCTTGGCGACCATCCATCCTCAATCAATGAAGTGATGCTGACTTCGATCAACGCCCCGATAAGAATTGGTGACGTAACGGTACTACCCGGAGATGTTGTTTTTGCCAGTTCCTATGGTACATTATTTTTCCCCGCATACCTCGTAGGTGACATTGTTTTTGAGGCTGAGATAAACAACCTGCGCCATGTATACGGCATCAGGCGAAACCGCGCGGGCGACTGGACCACAGGGCAAATTGACAGTGATTATACACCACAAATGAATAAAGATTTTCACGATTACTTGCGGAATTTGCCTGACAAAGAACTGCCAATGCCACGTAAAGAATTAAATGAATACCTCAATGCGCATAAATAGCGTTACTAATAACATTGACCATTATTGCCGGCGTTCGTGTTTAAAAAATTAGTGTCAGACTTTCAATCTAACTCTACCTTCCATTAGCCCGCAATACAACAATATCTTTTTTGACCTGATCGTCAAAAGTTTTTTGGACAATATAGTGCCATTGGCGATCCGGAACGTCAACGTAAAATATTTCCCCCAACTTATGATTCTTTACACCTTCCTGTAATTCTTTGGGAACGGTTTCTTCACCAAAAAACCATCCTGTATCACCCTTGGTGGTGTTGCCGTCCATAGTGTACTGGTCAGACACCTGTACAAATGGGGCACCGTCGCCAAGTTTTTTTACAATGATCTTTTTAAGGCTGTCAATTTCAGAAACCGACAATGAAGTACCATCCAGGAAAATATAACTAGAGCGATACTGGACTGATTCAGTTGCTTCAAGCACTTTGTAAGTGACGTAACCAACGGAAAATATGTCTCCTTTTTTTTGCTTCAACAAACGTTTGTCGATCAGTGCCGTATCCTTCCCATAACTCAGGTTGAGCAGCGTAGGCTTTAACGGAGTATTTCCATCAATAAATTTCTGTGCCTGTGCCATGGTCTCTATTTTCAGGAATTGCTCCCTGACTGTTGGCTGTGAAAAAACAGTTACAGAATAAAGCAGGAAAAGGCCTGCAAGGGCATTTTTCATAATAGTAATTTAGTCAGGATGCATATTATATCAAAAGGGGCTATTTTTTGCATATAAAATGCTAAAAAATGCCATTGGCAATAATATTTTCACTACTTCGGCGGCATAACAGCCCACGGCGCAACAAAACATGTTGGCTCCATTATTTTTTCAAATCGAAAACTTGCGAAAACGATGTCGTAAATAATTCAGGCAACACTTGGTATTGTGTTCGTTTTTATGTTGAATTTGAGGTACACAATTCAAAAAATAGGGGCCTAAAATCGTGGAATAGTCAGTATCTTAATCGATCATAAATTGCTTTACTAATTAACATATAAAAATGCAGTATTTAGCTAGTCCACATCGATACGAATCAATGGAATACCGGCGTTGCGGTAACAGTGGACTGAAATTGCCGGCTATTTCCCTAGGGCTTTGGCACAACTTCGGGCATATCGACAAACTCGATAATGCACGTAGCATTTTGCGGGTGGCTTTTGATAATGGCATAACCCATTTTGACCTCGCAAATAATTATGGTCCGCCTGCAGGTTCAGCTGAAGAAAATTTTGGAATTATTTACAAAGATGATTTTCGCACCTATCGCGATGAACTGGTGATTTCTACTAAGGCCGGCTGGGGTATGTGGGAAGGACCATATGGAGACTATGGATCAAAAAAATACCTGGTGGCGAGCCTTGACCAGAGTTTAAAGCGGATGGGTCTTGAGTATGTCGACATTTTTTATCATCATCGCCCTGATCCTGAAACGCCATTGGAAGAAACCATGGCAACACTTGACCTGATGGTTCGCCAGGGAAAAGCCCTGTATGTTGGAATTTCCAGCTATCAACCGGCAGAAGCAGCAAAAGCATTTTCAATATTGAAGCAACTTGGCACACCATGCCTTATCCATCAGCCTAAATATTCAATGTTTGACCGTTGGATCGAAGACGGACTACTGGATGTTCTTGAAGACAACGGTGTTGGATGTATTCCTTTTTCACCTCTTGCACAGGGCCTGCTGACCAATAAATATTTGAAAGGGATACCTGAAGGATCAAGGGCTGCGAGCCACCGTGGAAATGGTGCTATTGATGAGGACCAGGTATCAGAAGAAAAGATTGGTAAGGTAAGGCAACTGAACGCTATCGCTGAAGAGCGTGGGCAGAACCTGGCTCAAATGGCGCTGGCGTGGGTATTAAAAGATAAAAGGATCACCTCTGTTCTGGTTGGTGTAAGCAGGCCTGAACAATTGCTGGATTCCATAAAATGCATTCAGAATTATTCTTTTACGTCAGATGAACTGAATAAGATCAATAAGATTTTACAATAATAAAAAGATCATCATGCGAAAACGCTTGCCCATTGTATTTACAACGCTGTTTGTTTTTTTGTTGATGTCGACTCAATCCGTTGCGCAAAAAAGCAAAAAGGCAAGTATCAAATCACCGGTAGCCCTGGGGCTCAATGCGTATTCTTTTAATGACCTGTTAATGGCAAGGGAAAAAAGGGATAACCAGTCGCTCTTCACCATGTTCAATCTCATGGATTGGTGTGCGTCACAAAAAATTGCTGCGGTGGATCTTACGGGTTACTATTTTC
>JANMMA010000209.1:0-2715 GCA_031372815.1 Sphingobacteriales bacterium | reverse complement strand
CAAAACAGTTTTTGAAGGTAAAGAGTATGGCCAGGGGCTAGGCGTCATCCCATACATAGACGGGGCGAATATAGCCGGGTATGTAGAACAGATTTTTAATTTTGGGCCTCAGCTTTTTGCCACTTCTGCACAAAAGATATTTGCCGAAACAATACACAGAATTGGCATTATAGAAGACGGTTCTTGCGGGGTGACAATCCGTGACAGTCATTTTGATTTCGCGTACAATTACTTCCCTTACAGCTATCACTTTAAAGGCAACAATGTAAACTTCGACAACGTATCAATGCGGTATTATGATGATCAAAACAATAAACGCATTGTCATTGATGGCGTAAACAACATGTTCATGAACGGCTATGCTGACCTTCCGTTCATCATGAAAAACACTAAGCTGGAAGAAGGCAAGCGCACTAACTATTATTTTAATTATCGCTGCGTTCCATCAAGCAAAATGCGCGTAGTGGCTCATACTGATTTGGAAACTTACGAGTGGCTCGACCAGCAATTTTTGGATGTCGAACACAAAAGAGTAGTTGTGAACGGACTGCACCACGCGAAAGCGGGGAATTACTTAGACGCAGGGCACCCATTTGGCGTTTTGTGTAGGATTGAAAAAGTAAAGGGGGATACATTATTGTTACTGATATAGTGAATGGGGCGGTTAGTAAGAAATATCACATGGGAATTAACGGATTAAAATAAAATATTTGACCCGTGTGACCAGTGGCCTATGAGCAGATTGCCAGGGATAGGCCAACCGCTTTACTCTTCCAATTTTAGGGATAAATCGTTAATTCTGACATCCTACAAATATTACTTAATGATACCATAAGTGTCCAGTTTTTTGTTCATTTTTGAAAACGACACAATCAACTGTTGCTGTATAACCCGCCACCAGAGCGGGTTTGAAGTGTAGCGGGATGGGGAGTTGAACCCCAGACCTCAGGGTTATGAATCCTGCGCTCTAACCGCCTGAGCTACCCCGCCATTTGAGGGTGGCAAAAATACGGATTTGAAGGCAGATTTTTATCCCGGATGATATATTTTTTCAGCCTTTGCCATTACGTCTTCCTTGCGAAGGCTCACCGGGCGGGTTTTTCTTTCGATAAACAATGGCATCTGGTCGGTATAATGAGCACTTCCCGGTTTAGCAGATGCGCCGTAGCAATTGATAGATTCAATTACCGGTAAACTATTTTTCGGAAATCGCACCAGTTCAATATACGACTCTCCGGCCCGGACCTTGAAACGGCCATCCTTCATACTGTCACTATGCATAGCCGTTAGTACGTCGGGAAGTCCCCACGACGGGTAATTTATATTCCCCCGCATATGTTTTTGCAGATCCCCCAATCTAATTCCTGTTTTTCCAAAATGCCTGACCTGGTATGTTTTTATAAACTGCATGGTTTCCAGGAGCTGAGCCGTCGACAATCGATCAGTATTCCAGGTGCCAATATTCTTTACCACATAATGATACAGCAGAAGAAACGAAGCCGCACCCTGGCTACTTGTATCTGCGGCCCTGTTCCAGTTTTGCAATCCTGAAATAACATCCATCACATCAGGGTATTGCTGAGCTTTCATTGTCCACAAGCTGTCAATGTGAACCGGGTATTGGAGCACAGCAGGCAAGGTGTCATCGTATTTTATTTGTTTGAACCTTGAATAATCCACTAGACCGGATGATGATATCAGTTCATAAAACCTTGCACTTCTGTTGTTGTGATAGGTTTCATACCCGCTGGTTATATCGTATTTTGAAGAATCCAGGTTATGCAGACTGTCAGTAGCGAGGAAGGGTGAATGGTTGGTATTATATACATATCCACCTGCAGGATTGATCAACTGCGGTAAGTCATTTATCGTATGGTATTGATTCCATAACGTGGCTGAACTGTTTCCTGGCACTACATCATTCCAATGATACTTAGGATCCTTATTACGAAGGGGCATTTTGCCTCCACTCATGTAGAATACGGTATCATAACGGTCTGCATAAACAACATTAAACATAGGAAGTCCCTGTATGCGAAGCGCTGCATAAAATTCAGTAAAATTCTTTGCCTTGTTCATGCGGTACCACTGTTCAATGCCTTTCACGTCCTGGTTTGCTGTGAGCCGGATAGAGTAAAAACCCTTATCATTTTTGATGGTGGCTCCGTACCTGCTCCAGTAAACCGTTTTTGAAATTTTTACCGGGATTCCCTTTATACTAAGTTTCACTTTTCGTTTTTCCAGTGGGATCCATTCGCCATCAAATTCATATGCCGTATTGGTGGCATTCATATGCAATTGAAAAATATCGATTTTGTCCATCATATTTACTGTGTGTGCCCATCCGAGGTGTTCATTTACACCAAGAAATGCACATAACCCCCCGGGAAATAATCCACCAATAATATTCCATCCTGCTTCGCTTTGAATGTGCGCTTCGTACCATGCCACAGGCCCTTCCAGCGGCTGGTGTGAGTTAATCGCAAGGAAAGCTTCACCGGTATTGGTTCTGGATGGATGAATGGCAAATGCGTTGGAGCCTCCGTTTACAAATCCGTCTATGGTATTGACTTTACTCGACATGAGTGCGGGCAATTGCTTGTCTATGCCTGATATAATACAGAGCGAAAAGGTGACTGCACTGAGATAGTCCTTAGTAGTGGCAGGGAAAGCTTTATTGAGTAATACTTCTTCCGGATGTTTCTTTGCGTATGC
>JANMMA010000206.1:0-24847 GCA_031372815.1 Sphingobacteriales bacterium | reverse complement strand
AGTGAACAACGTGCGCAGGACCTGGCGAATGGACTTTTGCCCGGACTTGGTTACCTGTTATCTGCCTTAATAGTTGCCGGTGGATTGGCATTTAATATTGGCAATCTCGCAGGTACGGGATTGGGAATGCAGGTACTTTTTCACATCCCGGCTGAAACTTGTGCGGCCATCAGCGCCATGATTGCAATTGGAATTTTTTTATCTAAAGAAGCAGGTGCTGCGATGGATATGTTTACAAAAGTTCTCGGAATTGTAATGATCCTTCTAACGCTGTATGTAACATTTACATCAGCGCCTCCAATAGGTGTGGCTCTGTACAGGTCTGTCTGGCCGGAAATCGTTGACGCCCGTGCAATCATCACACTGGTGGGTGGAACGGTTGGAGGTTACATAACCTTTGCTGGCGGACACAGGCTGTTAGACGCAGGCATAAAAGGGCAAAAAGCCTTACCGGAAGTAAGCCGCGCCGCAGTAACAGGAATATTACTGACGTCTGTTATGAGGGTGATGCTATTCCTGGCAGCGCTCGGTGTAGTGTCACAGGGGCTTACATTACAGGATAATAATCCCGCTGCATCTGTATTTCAACTCGCTGCCGGGCCCTGGGGCTACAAGATTTTCGGTGTAGTCATGTGGTGCGCAGCGATCACTTCAGTAGTGGGTTCAGCGTATACCTCATATACGTTCGTGTCCAATTTTCATCCAGGTATACCAGCTTTAAGGAAGTGGATCATTTCCGGATTTATTTTGGTATCTGCCACAGTATTTATTGCCGTTGGGCAACCGGTAAAAATCCTGGTTATGGTGGGGATGATCAACGGTTTTATTCTTCCCTTAGCCCTAACCGTTATGTTGTTTGCCGCCTACAGGCTAAGAGTAACGAAAGCCTACTATCATCCGAAATGGTTATTTGTTTTCGGGATTTTCGTGGTAATTGCAACAGCCTGGCTTAGTTGGCTGACTGTAATGGGAAATTAAACTGGTCCGGAGCTAAGTATATACAAAGATTACAGCGCCCTTAGTTTAACTATAGGATTTGATGAAATCAACATTCCTCCGTCGTCTTAATGTCCGATTTTAATATTCACGTTACCGCCATTATTTTCCTGCATCTGTTTGAACATTTTATCTTTTTCTTTGGCAAATTCCTGAGGCGATATTTTTTTACCTTTTGGCTCCCTGATCTCTTTCACGTCAACTTTTGGACTTACCTGTTGTGCCAGGAAATGAGATCTTCCATTGTTTACATCAACTTCAAGTATGGTTCCTGGCAATTGCCCCTGGTAAATATCTGGTCCTCCAAATCCCGGAATGGCGTCTGTAAACCAGGCCACAATGGTTGCAGTATCCTGGAATTCTTCCCGTGCCATTTTGCCATTGTCCATATTCACTTTCGTAGCAGTCTGGATTCTTTGGGTGGTGGCCATTTTACAGTTGTAGCCAAGGATGTCTTTACTGTCGTTTCCTATCTTCCATGACATTTTACGGATACTGTCTTCCACCACAAATTCCTTCGAGAATATTTCTTTTTTTTCCACTTTGTATTGTTGTTCGATGTCGCAGTAGGTGACGTCATTACTGCCGGGTACGACAATCCTGATTTCAGCACCGGCACCATCGTTCATCTGCAATTCAGGTTGTGGTGCGTCCTCTTCCATAGGGCGCCAAAGTGTTTTATTCCCGGCATACAGCAGTTCAAATTTCTCTTTTCTCTCGCGGGGAACGGAGTTCTGGAAAGCAGGATCATTGATCTGAACTTGTAATTGTATGGTGCGCTCATAGATGATCGTGCCCTGCTGTGCCTGTGCTATTGCTCCAGTAACGACGAATGTTAAGCATGTGATAAGTATTGCCCGTTTCATAATTGCTTTGGTTTTTTACAAATCTAACGGTAGCATTCATAGCCTGAGGTTAACGGAACTTACAATAAGGTTAATTTAGGTTAATAGCCGCTTTTTAGGGTTTGGGACACCTTACATTTGTAATCATGAAAGGAATAAGTTACAGGATACTACCTTTTTTATTGCTGGTCACCATCGGAGTAATTACCGGGTTTCAGTTGTTTTGGCTGAAACAGAATTATGATAATGAAAAAAAGACACTGGAAGTAAAAACTGGATTTCATTTTCGCGAAACTGTCTATAATCTTCAGGCAACACAATTAAGTCAAAAATTTGGCTTGCCCATAAACACAAAGGACTCCATTCAGGTGGAAATTGTTGAAGGTTCAAAACAGCATGACAGACTTATCAGGTATAACAAGACAAGGGAAATGGTTAGCATGGTTAACGTAATGCGCGACAAAAAAATGGATTCCCTGCATAATCAGTCATCCAAAATTACCATTACCAATGACGATAATCCAAACATAATATTCAGCGATTCGGGAGGTTCGCGAAAGCTGGTCGAAGAAAACGGACCTGCGGTCAAATTTATCAGGTTGATGAATGGTATCGACTCGGTGAGCGATACGCTTAGCATTGCGGATATCAGAAAATCGACGGCGGAAGTATTTACCAGGGAAAAAATAAATGTTCCGATTACGGTAATCATTTCAGATACGGCCAGAACAGAAAGGGGCGGACGAAATTTTAATGAAGTCAGTTTGGGATTTGGCAAACCCGTGACGTATACCCTTCAGTTGGGAAATAGTTTTCCTTACCTGTTACGAAAGATGACGTCTCCGATTATGTTCTCCATTTTTCTGTTGAGTGTTACCCTGGCCTCATTCATTTTATTGTATCGAAACATGAAACAGCAGCAAAGGCTTGCGATATTAAAAAATGATTTTATAAGCAATGTTACTCATGAACTCAAAACGCCCATTGCGACAGTCAATGTGGCACTGGAGGCGATGAAAAACTTTAATGCCATCAATGATCCTGTGAAGACCCGGGAATACCTGGAAATATCGCAGGGGGAACTGCAGCGTCTGTCTTTATTGGTAGATAAAGTATTGAGGATATCCATGTTTGAAAACAAGGAGATCGATCTTAACAGCGAAATGGTTGACATGCCAGCATTGGTCAGAGATGTTGCTGCCAGTATGCGTCTGCAATTCGAAAAAAGATCTGCTATTGTAAATATAAAAGTTGAAGGGGCGGGCGTAGAAGTCATGGCGGACAGGCTTCATATGATGAGTGTGGTATATAACCTGTTCGACAATGCTTTAAAGTACAGCTATGAAGATCCTTTGATAGACGTGATTTTAAGGGACAAAGGAAACACTGTTGAATTATCAATGGCGGACCATGGTATTGGCATTCCCGATACGTACCAGCATAAAGTTTTTGATAAGTTTTTTCGGGTACCCCATGGCGATACCCATAATGTAAAGGGTTACGGATTAGGACTGAGTTATGTGTCACAGATTGTTCAGCAACATAAAGGAACCATAAGTGTGACAGCGAACCAGGAAAAAGGAACTATATTTAAAATCACCATACCTAAAACAAATGGCAGGCATTAAGATTTTGTATGTAGAAGATGAATTATTTCTAGCTAAGATTGTCAGGGAAAGCCTTGAAAGCAGGGGTTTCGAAGTATTGATGGAAAATGATGGCGCTAAAGTTCTCACTAGTTTCAGGATTGGTAAGCCCGATATATGTGTCCTGGATGTAATGCTTCCCGGTAAAGATGGATTTGAAATTGCCGAAGAGATCAGGAGTCTTGATAAAGAAATACCTATTTTATTTCTCACCGCAAAAACACAGACGGAAGACCTGGTAAAAGGTTTCAATCTTGGTGGTAGCGATTACATTAGAAAGCCGTTCAGTATGGAAGAACTGATCGTAAGAATCAATAACGCGCTAAAACGAAAATCAGATCAGCCACAGAAACCAGACGTTCAGACTGTTCAGATCGGCAAGATTTCCTTCCAGGCAAACAGGCAGTTATTGGTCAATGGGAAAGAAGAAAGAAAATTGTCTTACCGTGAATGTGAGCTATTGAAATTGCTGGTGGAAAACAAGGACAGAATTATCGACAGGAAAGAAATCCTCAACCTCCTCTGGGGTAGTGACTCATTCTTCAATTCCCGAAATCTTGATGTATATATCACCAAACTTCGCAGTTATCTCAAAGATGATCCTACGCTGGAGATTATCACCATCAAAGGAGTAGGGTACCGGTTTGTAACGTAGGGAGCTACCTTCTTAAAAATTGCTGGCATGACTTAAAGTCTGGCTGCGCTCTGGCTTATTTTGTTATGATGGTCATGTTAGATGGCTTGCTCACTTTCCCGACTCTCTGCATGAAATACATTATAGTAAAAGTTGGGATGAAATCAAGCCCGGGTATAATTTCTTCAATAAAGTTAAATATTCCACCAAAGGCGCCTTTCACTCCACCGAAACTGCGGAAGAAGATTAATGCAGACACAGGGGCCCATATCACATCAGCGAATTCACCAAAAAACGGAATTGCGTAAGTAGCCATTCCGATGGCGTCCATAAGTAAACAAAAGGCCAGTGAAGGATTGGTTTTATTCATATTGCTGATTTTACACTTCACAAGATGTTGAGATACAGGGAAGGGTTGCAAAGCGCGCGCCAGAAAGGGAATTGTTTGTCCACATTATCGTTTTGCCGCATTACCACATGGAACAAGTAGTTGATTATTGATCCGAAGGATCAATAATCAACTACTTTTTCCACAATTGCTTCTGGGATTTTCCGCCATTCATATTGCTGATTGCGTAGCTGAGGTTCAAATCCGGCCGACTTAATAGCCTCCTGTATAGTCCGGTATGTAAACCTGTGCGGTGCGCCGGCCGCACTTACAACGTTTTCTTCAATCATGATCGAGCCGAAATCGTTAGCCCCGGCATGAAGACAAAGTTGAGCGATCTGCTTTCCAACTGTCAGCCAACTGGCCTGAATATTCTTGATATTAGGGAGCATGATCCGGCTAATAGCGATCATCCTGATATATTCTTCCGGCGTAGTTAGGTTTTGTACGCCGCGAATCCTGGTGAGCAGGGTGTCTACATCCTGGAAGGTCCAGGGTATAAAGGCCAGAAATCCTTTTGCATGTTCCGGCTTGCGACGCTGCACTTCCCTGATTTTGATTAGATGTTCAAAACGTTCTTCCAAAGTTTCCACATGTCCAAACATCATGGTAGCCGAAGTGGTAATGTTCAGTTTGTGGGCTTCGTGCATAATGTCAAGCCATTCCTGCGATCCGCATTTTCCTTTACTGATCAGCCTTCTAACCCGATCTACAAGGATCTCTGCGCCTGCTCCGGGAAGCGAATCCATACCGGAAGCCTGCAATGCCTTGAGCACTTCGTAGTGCGTAGATTTTTCCAGCTTAGTAATATGGGCCACTTCAGGTGGGCCGAGAGTATGTAGCTTTAATGCAGGGAATTCTTTTTTGAGCTCACTGAACAATCCTGTATAAAAGGAGAGTCCAAGTTCAGGGTGATGACCGCCCTGCAACAATAACTGATCTCCACCAAATCTGAATGTTTCCTCTATTTTTTTCCTGTAGGTGGGAAGGTCCGTAATGTATGCTTCTTCATGACCTGGAATGCGATAAAAATTGCAAAATTTACAATTGGCAATACAAACATTGGTAGTGTTTACATTCCGATCTATTTGCCAGGTTACCTTACCATGCGGTACTTGTTTTTTGCGAAGCTCGTTTCCAATATACATGAGTTCAGTCAGGGGTGCTTCATTAAAAAGGATCATTCCTTCTTCTGCGGTTAAAAATTCAAACCGGAGTGCTTTTTCGTACAGGGCGGATAATTTAGAAGCCGTTTCAGTAATCATGATTCCGCAAAGGTAATAATGCTTTTAATGCGGCTATTAAACTGTTTAAACGGTAGTCGGGGATGGTAATTATTCACTAATTTGTCTGTTGATTGTCTGCTCTGACCCAATTATTTGAATACATGCCGCGAAAATCCCGGGTTTTTATGTTATTGCTGTTACTGATAGGACTTCTGAGGCTTTCTGCCCAGGAACAATTCGGTGAACCTGATGCCCGGTTAATTTCCATAATACCATTTAAAGTACTCAGCGGAGGTGTGGTGATTTTAAAAGCGCAGGTGAACCAGTACCAGGACTCGATGAATTTCATTCTGGATACAGGTAGTGGCGGCATATCGCTGGATTCAATGACCTGCGTCCGCCTGGGCATTCCACTGGCAGCGTCAGACCGTACTATCCGCGGTATCGGCGGTATCAGGAAGGTGAAGTTTTTGAATAATGCAAAGTTAAAATTAAAAGGCTTGCAGGTCGACAGTCTGAACTTCCACGTTAATGACTATGAAATCCTCAGCACCGTCTATGGCATTAAGATAGATGGTATTATCGGCTTCAGTTTTCTTAGCCGTTATATTGTACGGCTCGATTATGACAGCCTGAGAATGGAGGTTTACAACAATGGTGAATTCAAATACAAACGGGGAGGGTTCATAATTCACCCCATAATGAATTCAATACCCATCCAGACGCTAAAATTCAAGGATTCAAAGAAATTCCAGAACAAATTTTATTTCGATACCGGAGCCGGACTATGTTTTTTATTGTCGGAGGAATACCTGAAGGACTCTTCGGTTATGCATAAACGAAAGCCTGCACCACTGGTTACCCAGGCTGAGGGTTTGGGTGGCAAAATGGAAATGAAACTCACTACGATACGGGAGTTGCAAGTGGGGCCTTACCGTTTCAAAAATGTTCCCACTTATATTTTTGATGACAAGTATAATGTGACTTCTTATCCTTTTCTGGGCGGATTGATAGGAAACGACATACTTAGAAGGTTTAACGTTACCCTGAATTACCGGAAAAAAGAAATTCACCTGGTTCCAAACAGCCACTACAATGATGCATTTGATTATGCATATACTGGGCTTGGCGTATATTTTGTAGATAATAAAATTATGGTAGAAGATGTTGTTCCGGGATCACCTGGAGCGTTATCGGGTTTTAAAAGCGGTGACGTTATTTTGTCGATCAATGATAATTATTCCAACGATATACAGGTGTACAAGGCATTGATGCAGACACCGGGTGAAAAGCTCCGCTTTCTTATTCTTCGTAATGATGAAAGGATTGTTCTTTATATGCGGCCGAAGAGCATTTTAAAAAATTAACGTGTTATCGTTGATTCCTATTTTCTGATATTTGCAATATGATTCAATTTGACAGATTCCAGCTCAACAATGGCCTGAAAGTCATCGTGCACAAAGATTTGAGCACTCCCATGGCAGTGCTCGATATTCTATACGATGTTGGTGCACGCGACGAAGATGTTTCGAAAACCGGTTTTGCCCATTTATTTGAACATTTGATGTTTGGAGGATCGGTGAACATTCCTGACTTTGATGAGCCATTGCAGGTGGCAGGTGGTGAAAATAATGCCTATACTACGAATGATCTCACCAATTACTACTGCCAGCTTCCTGCGGAGAACCTTGAAACAGCTTTCTGGCTGGAGAGTGACAGAATGCTGAGCCTGGCATTCAGTGAAAAAAGTCTGGACGTTCAACGAAAAGTGGTCACTGAGGAGTTCAAGGAGCATTACCTGAATAAGCCCTACGGAAATGCCTGGCACCTGATCAGGGAAATGGCTTATACAAATCATCCGTATCGATGGATGACTATTGGAAAGGAACTTAGCCATATCGAAGATGCACAGCTAAAAGATGTGAAAGCATTTTTCTTTAAGCACTACACTCCGGCCAATGCCATTATGGTAGTTGCAGGAAACGTGGAAACAACGGAGGTAGTGAAGCTTGCAGAAAAATGGTTTGGCGATATTGATGCAGGCCAGCCTTATGTTCGCAATATTGCCCCTGAGCCTGAACAACAGGAAGCGCGTAGAAAAATTGTAAAAGCAGCTGTACCGCTTGATGCTTTTTACAAATGCTGGCATATGGCCGGCAGAATGGACCAGCGATATTACACCGCAGACCTGATCACAGATATCCTTGGTGGAAGTACGTCATCACGGCTTTTTCAGTCGCTCGTTAAAGAAAAAAAGCTCTTCAGTAATATAGAATGCCACCATTTTGGAAGTACGGACACGGGTCTTCTCGCTATTGAAGGGAAGTTGGTGAAAGGCGTTTTGCCGGAAGATGCAGAAGCCGCAGTGGAAGCCGTATTGGATGGTTTGAGAAAAACCGAAGTCAATGACAAAGAACTTCAAAAAGTTAAGAATAAAACGGAGAGCCTGATGGCTTTTGAAGACATGAGCCTGATGAATCGCGCCAACAGCCTGGCCTATTATGAATTATTGGGCGATGCCGAACTGATGAATACAGAGCTTGAAAAGTATCATGCAGTCACAACCATTGACATTCTGAAGGAAAGCCAGCAGATCTTCAGCGATAGGAATAGCAACACACTTTTTTACCTTGCACAGTAAGCCATAAGAAAATGATACAAAAAACGGTTCCTTTGAATAGGAAACAAGCCCCCCGGATAAAGGATGCTATAGCATTTGATCTTACCCTGAAGCCCTACGAGAAATTTATTCTGGATAATGGCATAGAAGTGTACGCAGTTCATGCAGGTCCGGAAGAATTAATGCAGGTGGAATGGGTATTTTCAGCCGGCAACTGGTACGAACAACGGGATGGTGTTGCCGCCGCGACCAATCATCTGATAAAAAACGGTACGGCCGGCAAATCGGCTTTTGAAATCAGTGAACAGATAGATTTTTACGGTGCGTACCTCAACCGTAATTGCTACAATGAAACCGCCAACATCACGCTGCATACACTCACCAAACATTTGTCGGCAGTACTGCCCATAGTGTCCGAAATTATTACGGATTCGCTTTACCCCGCAACAGAGCTTGACATTTACAAGCAGAATATGAAACAGCGGTTAGAAGTGAACCTGAAGAAATGTGATTTTGTGGCCAACCGGCTGATTGACGAATACCTGTTCGGTCTTCAACATCCGTACGGGAAATACAATACTTTTCAGACCTATGATGCCCTTCAGCGGGAAGCTCTTATCGACTTTCACCGCAACTATTATATCAATGGCAAGTGTACCCTTTTTGTTGCAGGCGTTTTGCCAAAAGACCTGCAACAACAGTTGAATCAACATTTTGGAAACCTTCCGTTAAATCGATCCACCCTGCCTGATATCACTCATCCAATCCAGGCAGCGGATGAAAGAAAATATCGCATTATAAATGATCCAAACGGAGTTCAGGGTGCGGTCAGGATCGGCAAACCGTTTATTAATCGCAAACATCCGGATTTCCCTGCAACCCAGGTATTGAATGCTTTGTTCGGAGGTTTTTTTGGATCAAGACTGATGAATAATATCCGGGAGGAAAAAGGATACACCTACGGCATACACAGCTATTTTCAAAACTATATGCACGGGAGTTCCTTAATGATCGCTACGGAAGCAGGCAAAGACGTGTGTGAAGAAACGGTGAAAGAAATATACCATGAAATGAATGTCCTCAGGGAAGAGCTAATTCCTGACGACGAACTATTGCTGGTAAAGAATTACCTGATTGGTACCATTTTGGGGGATCTCGATGGCCCTTTCCATATTATCAGCAGGTGGAAGAATATTATTTTGAATGACCTGACTGAAGACTATTTTTATCATTCCGTGAACACGATCAAAACCGTTGATTCCAAAACGTTACAGTCTCTCGCAAATAAGTATTTGGACCCGGAGAGTTTTTATGAACTTGTGGTGGTCTGATGGGGAATAAAAATGTTTTATCTTCAGTGAAACATCAGATATGAACTTCCTTATACGCATCCTGGTTTCTGCATTGGTCGCCTTTGGTCTATCTTATATTCTTTCGGGTGTACACATGGACAACTTTGTTACTGCAATTATTGTGGCTGTTGTACTTGCCGTATTGAATGCACTGGTAAAGCCAATCCTGGTGATACTTACACTACCAATCACCATCATTACACTGGGATTATTTTTGTTCGTCATCAATGCATTGATCATTTTGCTCTGCGACAGATTAATTGCGGGCTTTAGCGTCGATGGTTTCTGGTGGGCGTTGCTGTTTAGTATTTTATTGTCGATTGTTTCTTCGATTTTGTATTCTGCAGGTAAAAAAGACTGAGGTATTTTATGCAATTTGACAGGAAAGACCTGACGGAAGATCAACTCATCCATCTATATCAAAACATCCTGAAGCCAAGGATGATTGAAGAGAAAATGCTGTTATTGTTACGGCAGGGAAAGATCTCCAAGTGGTTCAGTGGCATTGGCCAGGAGGCGATATCTGTTGGTGCTACACTGGCCCTGCAGGAAGATGAATGGATCATGCCTTTGCATCGTAACCTGGGTGTTTTCACGGCGCGCAATATGCCCCTGCATAAACTCTTCCTGCAGTGGCAGGGGAGGAAAGAAGGATATAGCAAAGGGAGGGAGAGAAGTTTCCATTTCGGTACCAGGGATCACCATATCTGTGGTATGATTTCACACCTTGGTCCACAATTGGCTATTGCTGATGGCGTAGCCCTTGCATATAAGTTAAGGGACGAAGGAAAAGTATCCCTGGCATTTTCCGGAGAGGGCGGGACGTCAGAAGGTGATTTTCATGAGGCACTGAATGTTGCTGCGGTTTGGGGTCTGCCGGTAATTTTTATCATTGAAAACAACGGGTATGGATTAAGCACACCAGTATGGGAGCAGTATAAGTGCGAAAATTTGGTGGATCGTGCTCGCGGTTACGGGATGGAAGGAGTGCAGATCGATGGTAATAATTTATTGACAGTATACGATACCATAAAAGGCATCCGTGACTATTGCATCCGTAACTCGAAACCATACCTGGTAGAGTGTATGACCTTCAGGATGCGGGGTCACGAGGAGGCCAGCGGGACCAAATACGTTCCGAAAGAACTTTTTGAACTATGGGCTGAAAAAGACCCGGTCGTAAATTTTGAACATTTTCTGGTAAGCCAGGATATTCTTAGCCGCGATAAGATGAATATCATGCGCGATGAGATCAGACATTATATCGATGAAGAATTGTCGACAGGTTTTGCAATGCCGGCTTTAACAGCAGATACAAAAGAGGAACTGAATGATGTATATGCTCCACAAGTGGTCAATCCACATATAGATGTACTGGAACATGAGGATTTGCGTTATCAGTCAAACTTAAAAGAGACGAGGTTTGTGGATGCCATTAGTGAGGGGTTACGGCAAAGCATGGAAAAACACAGTGAACTGATATTGATGGGTCAGGACATTGCAGAGTATGGAGGTGCGTTCAAAGTAACGGAAGGTTTTTCAGCTAAATTTGGCAAATCAAGGGTGAGAAATACACCCTTGTGTGAATCTGCCATCATTGGTGCAGGTCTGGGCTTAAGCCTGGAGGGATTCAAATCGGTTATTGAAATGCAGTTTGCCGATTTTGCCAGTGTGGGTTTCAACCAGATCATAAACAACCTCGCAAAAATCCATTACCGATGGGGACAGTCTGCCGATGTAGTTATTAGAATGCCCACTGGCGCAGGCGTTGGTGCAGGTCCCTTCCATTCCCAAAGTAACGAAGCCTGGTTTGCGCATACTCCCGGATTGAAAGTAGTTTATCCGTCAACTCCTTTTGACGCTAAAGGCCTGATGATAGCGGCGATCAATGATCCTAACCCCATAATGTATTTCGAGCACAAAGCACTGTACAGGGGGATCAGTGGTGAAGTGCCTGAGGAATATTATAGTGTGGAAATTGGAAAGGCCCGTCAGGTGAGAACCGGTGATGACATCAGTATCATTACGTATGGCAATGCCGTTCACTGGGCAGAAGATTTTGCTATTGAACACCCGGAAATTTCCATTGATATACTTGACCTCAGAACACTACTTCCGTTAGATTATGATGCGATACGCAAATGCGTAAGGCGAACAGGGCGCGTACTTGTGCTGCATGAAGACTGCCACACCGGAGGAATAGGCGGTGAGGTTGCGGCATGGATAGGCGAAAACTGTTTTGAAATTCTTGACGCACCGGTTATGCGGTGTGGCTCACTCGATACACCCGTTCCTTTTAGCATTGAGCTGGAGAAAAATTTTCTCGCTTCATCACGATTGGAAGAAAAAATTGAAGAATTGTTATCATACTAAAACCTGGGTACCATTCATAAACAGCCGAGTGTTTATAAAGACGAAAGCCACCATGAATACATAGCGGCTTTCGCGTTTAAAAAGGTATCCTATCAGAGATTTATTCTCAAACCTGTGGTGATAAAAATTGATCTTGAATTTCCAATGTCGATCTGTGATACGTCTTTCTGAACATTGGTCAGTGACCATTCGTATGAAACATCAAGGAACAATTTCCAGAAGTCAAGACCTGCACCGGCGAATACACCGAAGTTGGTTTTATTGATATCATCAGCATTTAATTCATCACTAACATTAGTCACGAAGAAGCCTGACAATCCACCAAAGCCTCTTACGCCTATGGTTGATTTTCCATTACCGATAAGGTTCAATCCAACAGCCACAGGTACCCTGATACCGCTGATCTTGATATCGTCTATTGTAGGTATAGAAGAAGATGTGCTAAACTCGGTAGTCTTACCAACATAAAAAAGGCCTGGCTCGATGTACCATTTCTTTCCAAAAGCTACACTACCACCGATCTGGTATCCAACTTTTGACTTAAACTCTCCACCATCAATTTTACCGGAAAAATCGGTGAAGTTCAAACCGACAGATGGCTTAAATACTGTTTGGGCAGACAGCACAGTAAAAGACATGAATGCAACCAGGGATAATACTAGTGATTTCATAATTTTAAATTTGAATAGTGTAATTCAAAATAGCGCAACAAATATAATCGTATATGGCTAAACGCTCCGACTTGCGCACTAAATAATCAATCACGGTTTGTTAAAACTGTAATGTGATATTCCTGGATAGTGGGGTTATGTTCAGGAGTGAGGGTAAACGAAATCAATATGTTAGCCCGTTCGCAGTTGATGGTAAAACTCCCTCTCAATTGATTTAGTGGAATAACATTTGAAACAGAATTTATTTTGCCCGCTTTGCTGAATAATTTGGTTGCTTCAATTTCTAAAGATTCTACAGGGTAATCCAGGAAAAAGTTTTCTGCAAATATTTTTGATGTCGTTGCATTTTTCCACGATGGTAAAAAGGTAAGTAATTCATTTTTCCGCTGTTCCAGTATTGATGATGGTTGTTGTCGTATAGTTTGCAGTTTTGATAAAGCAATAATCGTATCCAGAACATTCAGGCTCAGCGATGATATAGGCGCATAAGTGCGGTTACTGAAGATTGCAATGCTGACACTGTATTCCGGCATGATTCGCCAATAACTTCCGAACCCCGGCAACCCTCCACCATGTCCTATAAACCTCCGGCCTTCGCAATCAGTGAGTATACCCAGACCGTATCCATATGCATAAGTGGTGGCACAAGGCCTTCCTGTGGCATAGCTATAATCTGCACTAAGTTTCGCAAAATTCCAGGACTGCTGCATTTCCCTTACTGAACTTCTTTTTATCGGGCCTGTTTCCGGACCGTTTTTCGGGGGCCATGCTGACAAATGAAACGCCATATATTTACTGAAGTCTTCAATGGTGGTTATTAAGCCGCCCATAGAACCCCAAGAACCATGCTTTAACAGCAGTTCATCTCTCCAATCATTGTTGATCCATCGATACCCATGAGCTAGATGTGCAGGAGTTACTTCCGTATATTCAAAATAACTATGTGTCATACCCAGTGGTCGCAGTATGTTATCAGTTACATATTGTTTATAGGTGGCGCCTGAGACATTAGCGATTATCTTTCCCAACAATGCGAAACCAAGGTTACTATATTCGTAAGCAATACCAGGAACATTTGAGAAAGCCGGACCTGATTTTATCGCGTTTATGAGATCTGTTTCTGAATCTGCCAGCTGGCGGTCGCCATATGGATTATCTTCCGGAAAACCGGCACGATGCGTCAGCAGATCCCTAACGGTGATAACTGGTGCATCAGTTGTGAGGTATTTTATTGACCCCATTTCTGGAATATACGTTGATGCAGGCATGTCGAGCTGCAGTTTTCCTTCGTCGCGAAGTTTCAGGATAGCCATGGCCGTTAGGCTTTTCGTCATGGAAGCGATACGAAAAGCGGACAGGCTGTCTACCGGTGTCTTTGTCCTCAAATCCTGAAAGCCGTAGTATAGTGTATGCACTAGTTTCCCGTCCACCATAATTCCAGCAGCCAGACCGGGAAGGTGCTCAGACGCAGCATAGTCTTTAATTAAACTATCTGCAAGTTGAACAGCGGAAAATACTTTTGTTGACCGCGAAGTATCATGAATTATTTCTGAATGGATATTGCTGGTCACTGCAGCAGGTGCTGTTGTTGTTTTCGCTTTACAGCCAACCGCGCAGTAGGCAACAGTGAGTAAAAATGGAAGACAGTTGAGAAAAGGCTTCATTATAAGGGGTTACTTCTTCAAAGTTTTTAGGTATGCAAGGCTTAAGGGAACCTGCTCCAGCGACCGCGAGGATTCATCTTCAATAAAACAATGCTTAACGCCATACTTCTTTGCGACTTTCATGATGTCTGATATGCCAACATCACCCTGCCCAAGTACAACGTTGGCTTCAACATCGGTTTGTCCATTTTGGTTTCCAGGCGTTCCAGGCTTCCTATCTTTCAGGTGCATCAATGGAAACCTCCCGGAATATTTTTTTAGTATCTCAACCGGGTTCTGTCCGGGGTGTTTGATCCAGTAGACATCCATTTCAAAGTTGGCGTATGCGGGGTTCATATGCGTTACCAGGTAGTCGAACAGCGTTCCATTCTCATAAGGCCTGAATTCATATCCATGAGGATGATAACAAAGCGTTAGTCCTTTTTCACGAAGCAATTTGCCGGCTTTGTTAAAAACATCTACGGCTTTTTTTGCATCCTCGATGGTAAATTCATTCCCTTTGTGTGGAATCCAGAAGCATACTACATATTTGGCACCATATGATTTAGCATTCCCAATAATGGAGTAAATATCATTTTCCAACTGGTCAAATTCTGCGCCAATGCTGATCATTTTTAAACCACGCGCATCAACCATCTTTCTAAATTCAATAACGGATAATCCGTATGTTGAGCCGCCCTCTAGTTTGGTAATCCCCATGTTTTTAATGCGGGTCAAGGTGCCAGGGATATCATTTTTAAACTGGTTACGGAAACTGTATAGTTGCACCCCTATATCCTGCGCGTTCAGGGAAATGTGTAATAATAAGATTGAAGTGATAAGGATAAGCCTTTTCATAATTTGACTTTGAATAAATCTACACGATTTGATGAAGATTTTGTGCTTATTCGCCAGGATGATAAGTTTTTTCTGCGTGCTTCAGAACGTCTTCTTTATAAAAGAGTACGTCCTTGAATTTGCCCCTGGTATACATTTCCGCCTGATCAAAAAAATGTTTGGATGCAGGATCACCGCTCTCGCCACCGGCAAGCAATGACTTTGCACGTATTTTGTCACCAAATTCAACGACGCAGATGAAGCTGTTTCCGCCATAGCCATACCTTTTCTTTGTACCCGCAAAATACCTGCTGTTAAAAGAGGGCAAAGCTCCCCAGGTGGACGATGCCCAAGCAGACGGAAGACTTGCTTTGTTGTCATCCTGTTGTGGGTTTATCCCGTTGCTTATGCGTTGCATCCGATTGATCTCGCCCCAGGGAATCGACCATCTGCCAAAATCAGCAGTCAATTTTTTTATCACATCAACCAATGGCTGAACTATTTTTTCCGGGGAACTCTGCCGTAAAACTTTTCCATAGCGCACGGTGAAATCCGTAAAATATTCAGGATCCTCTGACCTCAGCAAGGAATTGATTCTTTCTGCCCACTCAATAGCCAGTGTCTGCGCTACAGAGGACTCATTCATATTATGATCCCATGCTTTTAATATATCAATAGCAGGCTTTACGGAGTCGTACATCAAAGGAAATTGTTGCCTGAGTTTTTCATGGGCTGCATACAGGTAAGGAAGTGAAGTGTCAAAGGCTGTAAGGTGACGATCGTAGCCGGCAGTAATGAGGTCGTCCATAGTTAGTTTTGATGCCTTACCCAGCACCCTGGTGGCATTAAGCTGACGAAAATTTTCACCATCGGGAGCCATGTAGGCGGGATAATCTTTTTCAGCCGGACTGCTTATGCCGGAAACCGAATAAGGCGTACCGTTGCAATTCTGTATCCATCCCGTTGCAGGATTTATACTTTGCACCAGTTCATCCACCATATGCATTCCTTTCCATTCCGTAGCCGTTATTGAACCATCCACCGGATCATTCCAATTAAATGCAGGATCTCTTTTGGGCATGTAGTTGCCATGCCAATAACCTATGTTTCCTTTATCATCAGCGTATACCGTATTGTTAGATAGGTTTGCTTTAAGGAAAAGATTCGTTTTGAAATCCGACAGTGATTCGGCACGGATTCTCTTCCACGACTGGATGAGTCCGTTAAGGGAACGATTATTTGTTTTCAGGCTGAGCCATTTGTCATCTATTGTGCCCATAACCGGACCATGATGCGTACTATATATCGTAAATGATTTGCTCAATACGCCGCCTCCCTGCTGATAACTAATGTTCACTTTACGCTCCATTACAGGTTTTAGTTTTCCGTCATATTCATAGAAATATTTACCATCTTTCTGTATTACTTTTTCCTCGTAGAGGTCGGCAGCGTCTGCCATACTGGAAGTATGCATAAATCCAAGGTGTTCATTGAATCCCTGGTAAACGAAAAATTGACCCCAGGTTACGGCCCCGTATACATTCATTCCTTCTTCGCTGATGACATGTACTTCCGGCCGGAAATAAAAAGTAACATGCGGATTGATGTAGAGCATGGCTTTGCCTGAAGCAGATTTTGAAGGTGCAATGGCAAAACCGTTAGATCCGGAAAGTTGTTCTTCTTTGTATGCGGACCTGGCCATGTGGTGTTGAAATTGTTGGGAACCCATTGGCCCGTTAGAACCTCGGTAAGCTTTATCTTTTGTGGCATAAAAATTCCGGATATCATTTGCATTGAGACCGCCTGTTTGTATGGCGGAAATACTTCCATCGGTGTACATTAGCGGAAACCAGGGCTCGAATCTTGATAATACTGCGGGTTTAACTTTTGGATGTTTGTATAAATAATAGTTAATGCCATCGGCATGTGCATTCAGTAATTTCTTCAACCATGAAGGGCTGTTTTTGTAGTCCTCAACTGCGCCTGCTGAATCAATGGTCATACGTACCATCAAGTCTTCATAGATATTTTTTTCTCCCACAACCTCGCTTGTCCTACCCAGCATAGTGACATAGTTCATTTCCACCCTTGCAAAATCATCTTCGCACTGTGCATACATTAAACCAAATACACAATCAGCATCTGTTTTTCCATAGATATGGGGAACCCCATAGTGATCACGAATGATCGTGACATTTTTTGCAGCTTTTTGCCAGGCGGATACCTGTTGAGCAGAATTCGTCTGTGTGCACCCAGCCATCGAAAAATGTATAATGACCAAAAGGCAAATACTGTTTTTGATTTTCGCAATAAAGGATTTATACCTGTGCACTGGTTTTTTTAAAAGAGGTTTTCGCATTTGCATAATAATATTTATCTGACAATTGATATTTACCGATGAAATAATTACACAGGGAGGGTTATGATAAACGCCGTGTACTCGCCTTTTGCTGTTTTTACTTTAATGTCACCTTCGTGCGCCTTAATGATATCATAACTTAAAGAAAGCCCAAGGCCAGTCCCTTCGCCAGTAGGTTTGGTGGTAAAGAATGGCTGGAAAATTTTGTCGAGCAATTCTTCTGGAATGCCTTCTCCATTATCCCTTATCGTTATCTCTACTTTTTCCATAAAGTTTTTAGTGCCCACAAATACCAAAGGCTCAAATCCATCGCCTCGCATTATCCGTTTTTCCTGAACAGCATAAAACGCATTATTCATCAGGTTAAGCAATACCCTTCCAATATCCTGAGAAATAATGTTAACAGTTTTGATGGATGGATCGAGATCTGTATTCAGGTTAGTATTGAAACTTTTGTCTTTTGCCCTGAAGCCATGATAGCAAAGTTGAACAAATTCATTCACAAGGGTATTCAAAGCAATGGGCTCTTTTTTCCCGGATCCTGAACGTGTATGTTGAAGCATTCCTTTTACGATGCCATCTGCCCTTTTCCCATGGAAATTTATCTTCTGACTGTTTTCCATGATGGCTTCCAGCAGTTTCCGGGCTTCTTTAAAATTGCCCTTGTCCATTTCTATATTGATTTCCCTGATCAGCTCGTCATTCAGGTCGGCAAAATTATTTACAAAATTTAATGGATTCTGGATCTCATGCGCAATGCCGGCGGTAAGTTCACCAAGAGAAGCCATTTTCTCTGATTGTATAAGTAATTTTTGGGTGGAGCGGAGTTCGGTAAGCGCAATGTCAAGCGATTCTTTTTGTTGTTGAAGGGTAGTATTAGCCTTTTGTTTTTGGATATTATTCCTGTATAAAAATAATCCTGTACCCACCGACAGGAGAATGAGTGATATCAGTCCATATGTGATAAGCCGTGCCTGGAATTTATCTTCCGCAATCCTTAACTGTAATACTCTCTGGTCTTCATCAAATGCGAGAAGCTGAAGTTGCCGCATCCTCGTCAGGTTATAGACACTGTCTTTAATATACAACATTCCCCGAAGATATTTTAACGTACTGTCGTTGTCTTTCCTGGTCTCATAACATTTCATCAAAATGGTAGCACTTTCCATATAAAAAGGTGCAAAATGATGGTTGCTGGAAGTATTGTATGCGATGCTTGCATAATAGATGGCAGAATCAATGTTATTGCCTAACAGGAAAAGTTGTGACAATGCCACCGTATTTCCGATCTGTTGAAATAAATGCTTTACCTCTTTTCCTTTTTGGATTCCGGTGTGTAGAAAAGCTCTCGCCAATGGCTCATTTTTTTGAAGGGTATAACTACGTGCCATCATATTTAATGTAAAGGGCTTGAAGATTTCAACCTTCGATTGTTGAGAAAGCAGATATCCCTTATTAGCAAAATAATACATCGAATCCACTTTCGAAGTTCGAAAATATACATACGCCATATGGGTATAAATAAAATAGAAGTCCCTTTCCTTTTGGCCCGTTTTCCCTGCCCAGTATAAAGCCTTCCGAAGTTGGGCCAGGGCTTCATTTGGCTTATCATTCTGACCCGAAATGAGTCCGATTTGAGTATTGGCCATCATCAACAGCGATGCTTTTCCGTACGATAATTTTTCTGCTAATCGAAGACAGGTCAATGCGAATTCAAAAGATTTTTCCCAATTACCTATTCTGTCCATGGTAGTGGCTGTCAATAAAAAGCCCAATGCTTCACCATAGGAATAGTGTATTTTCTGGGCCAGGTTAATCATGTCCTTTGCAAAAATGAGGGCACTATCAGGGTCGTTATGATTATAGTAAAGGGTGAGTGCACCCAATAGCCTGACCCTGCTGGTATCATGCATGGGTTTATCCATTTCTGCCCTGAGGCTATCAATGCGATATACCTGCGCGCTTGCAACAAAAAAAAGGAAGCATAACAGGAGTGAAGTAATAATTGATTTCAAATGCGAAACCAGTTTGAGTCTTGAAATTAATTAAACAGGTTGATTTACTATTCGTGTTGACAAGATACTAAGAATCTCGATGGGACATGTTCTTCCTGAAGTAATAATAGAAAGGAATTCCACTCAATACCAATACAATACCGAGCAACGATGCTTTTGGTTCTATAATAAAAGTATTGATGACTAAAATAGCACTGAATACAATAATGATCCAGGGCACGAAAGGATAGCCGATCACTTTTTCCTTAATGGTTCCGTTCCTCGTCATTTTAATGACCGCAAAGGCAATTAGGCCAAAAAATAGAAAGCCCGTAAAAATGACCAGGTTTGTGAGTAAATCAAAAGTTCCCGTTAAGACCAGTAAAATACTCCATCCGGATGAATATAGTAAAGCCACATAGGGTGTCCTGAATGTTGGGTGTACATAGGCTCCCTTTGCAAAAAAAGAACCCTTCTGGCTCATACGATAATATAGCCTTGGATAAACGATGATACATGCATTCAATGCACCCAGTGTACTGATCATGATCAACGTAGTGATCACAAGGGTACCATATTTTCCAAGGAGAACACCGGCAACTTCAGACGCAGCTACCTGGTCGGGCTCAAGGGACGACAATACCGGCAGAGGCAATACACGCATATAGACATAGTTCAATAACACATAGAGTGTCATGGCTATACCCACTCCAGCTATGATCGCCAGAGGAACGTTTCTTTTAGGATTTTTTATTTCACCTGAGATATAGGTAATATTTGCCCAGCCATCATACGCCCAAAGTGCACTTAACATCGCGCCAAAAAAAGCACTGAACAGCGTGCCCGCGTTGCCCACCATTTCGGTGGCTGCTTCCACTTCTTCGCGATCTGCCGGGGACGCATAAAAAAAACCTGCAACAATAAGCGTAACAATGCCGAGTATTTTTGCAGCAGTAACAATATTATTCAACATGCCACCATTTTTTACACCCCGATAATTTAACCAGGAGAGTAGGGAAATAGTTATTACGGCAAAGAGTTTTATTTCTGTAGATGCAAATGGATATATCAGCCCCGCAATCGAACGATCATTCCAGGCGGTGATGATTTCTGGCAAAGGCATCAATGTATTTACGGCCTGTGAAAAAACAAATGCCAATGCTGCAATGGCGCCACTGCCGCCGATCATAAAGATCATCCATCCAAAAAGGAAAGCAAAAAAGTTGCCGTAGGAAAGCCTGAGGTATTCATAAATTCCGCCAGATTCTGAAGTCATGCTCGCAAGGCCTGCATATGTAAATGCACCTAACATCGTAATAATTCCTGCAACGATCCAGGCAAATAAAATACCCTGTTCACTCATGAGGGACTGTGACATGGGAACGATCTTCTTAAAAACGCCAGAACCGATCATGATTCCTGCTACTAGTAAAATACCAGTAGGCAAACCGAGAGCGCGGTTAAGCGGGATTTTTGTTTTATCGGTTATTCGTGGCTGTTGTTCATCCATGTAGGTTAAGTTCTATTTCGGTACTGAATTTCTGGCAGGTCTTTTTTTGTATTGCTATCGGTTATTCCGCCACCCCAATGTTCACATTGGTTTTTTTCTTTGTTAGCCTGAGGAAAAGACGAAAGATTACCACCAGTGTCAATGGAACATAACGCGATTCAACAGGGTACCAAAAAGACACGATAAGTGCAACGAAAAAAACAAGCGGCACCATGAGACTTCTGATCTTAGCCATCTTAACATAATGTGCATCGGGGAATCCGTCCGCAATACCATTGGCAGGTTCACACACATAATTCCACAGCAAAAAATTGAACATCCCTGTAAGCATAATATTGGCTACATAAAAAGCAAACGGGGTAACCATATGTATAGCGGCCGGTCTTGAATATTCTCCAAATAGCCCCGTACTGAATGGCATCAATACTATCGAGAAAAGGAAGAGCATATTCAGGATGATAAGCCGTGTAGAATACTTATGAACAAATCCAAAAAGCCTGTGGTGAATACCCCAATAAATTCCAATGATAGCAAAGCTGATACAGAACCCCATAAATCTTGGAACAAGATGTTTTAGTTCGTGCAGCAAAGCTGCATCTGTGAATTCGTCTTTGAGTTCGGGCACTTTTAATTCAATCACTAATAAAGTGATCGCTATGGCAAATACGGCGTCACTGAACAGAATCAAACGTTCAAGTTGAAAGTCTCCTTTTTCGGGATGATGAAATACTTTCGGCATATCGTAATTAATCAATGAGTGCCTGGTAAACTAAAACTTTAAATCGGTCTGCGGCATTAAATGGCGCTGGTAACATATTTCGATAGATCAGGCACACAAGCTTTTCTTTAGGATCAACCCAATATGTAGTGGCAAACATTCCACCCCATTGATAACTGCCTTTATTGGTCGGAAGTTTCGCACTTCCTCTTTCTGAAACTATGCCAAATCCAAGTCCGAAATCATCTGCCTCAACGCCGGCTGCAAGTTGGTTCATGGTCATCATCCGTACAGTATTCCTGGATAGTAATCGTTTGCCATTGTATTCTCCTTCATTGACCATCATTTGTAAAAAGACTGCATAGTCCATTATGGTGGATGATAAACCGCCACCGCCGGAGAAATAAGTTCCATTTTTATTGGGATAGTCGCGGATAAACTTATTGGTAATGGTTATCGATTCATCCATTATATGCAGTCCGGTACTGTCCTGTGTGTATAGGGTAACCAACCGGTTCTGCTTATTCTTCGGCAAAAAGAAATAAGTATCATTCATTCCTAACGGTTCGAAAATTCTTTTTCTAAAGAACTGGTCCAGCGTCATACCTGAAACTACTTCTACCAGGTAGCCCAATACATCAGTGTTTAGACCGTAGGTATATTTTGTTCCTGGTTGGTGAAAGAGCGGAAGTGTTCCTAATTTCTTAATAACATCGCCCAATACATATCCTTCTACGCCAATACCGCCGATCACATTACTTTTTGCATACATCGCAGTGGCCTCTTTGGAACCTATCTGCGCATAGCCGAGACCGGAAGTATGCGTAAGCAGGTCGCGAATGGTGATTTCTCTATTCGCAGGAATGGTTGTGAAGCTTGTATCGGCAAGATTGAATTTGTCGATGACCCGCGGGTTTTTAAACTCCGTGATGAATTTGGATATGGGTTCATCCAGCAAAAATTTCCCTTCTTCAAAAAGCATCATTACGGCAACACTGGTGATGGCTTTTGTCTGAGAGGCAATGCGAAAAATATGGTCGGTCCGCATTGGTGTTTTCTTTTCTACATTATCGTACCCGAATGCTTTGTTGTAAATGATCTTTCCATCGCGGGCAATAAAAGCAACTGCTCCGTTCATTTTCTTGTCGTCTACCCATGATTGAATTGATCCATCTATACGCCTAAGTCGTTCTGCGGAAAATCCTGACTTGCCGGGATCACCCGCAGAGAGTATGTGCTTCGCGCTAACAACCTGGGTTGTTTGCCCAAAGGAATATGATGCAACAATTAATGTTGTCATTACGACGATAATGATTCTCATTGCTGTTTAGTTTTTGGTGATCAAAAAAGCCTGTTATTGTTCAGGTCAGGGAAAGATAAATGAAAACTTGTCATTCCTCATCATTCGATGGTATAACCCCCTTGCGGTAAAGTTTCGACGCTTCCAGGATATAGTAGTGAAATTCGTATTCCGTGGCACCTACGGTAAAATCGTAGGCGGGTTTGTAATAATTCATGAAACTATCAAGCTCTTCACCCTGGAATCCGGTGATTCTTTTTACGAGTGTTTTATTAAACCTGTTTGCAATAAATTTATCGGCTTCCTGGTCGAGCAGTCTTTTTTGAAAAGCTTTCATGCTGCGGTTACGGCGGAATCGGAACATGTTGATAAGTTCGTTGGGGTCCAGCCCCGGCGTGCCGCCATAGGCACCAGTTTCCGTCAGGCGCAGTCCACCGGGAACACCGTTGAAGGTTTTAGCATATTTCTCCCGGTTCTCTACGGAGTCCTGGCGGTAACTTTTACTGATCACCACCACTTCTTTCAGGGTCTGGTAACGGTCCTCAATCCTAATTTGCAAGGCAATATCGAATGATTTATTGTATTTGACATTTTCTACAGGGAACCAGGTAGTGAATTTTCCCCTGTAGAAGAACGCAATGGAATCTGAGAGGTTAACCAGTATGTTATAGTGACCCACTGAGTCTGTGTATGCGATTGCCCCGGACGTGCTGGTCACTTTCACGGCAGGGACAGATAGCATCCTTGTTGAATCCAGAACGGTACCACTGACCATGACAGACTGCGCACACAAGGTGCCCGTCGCGAAGCAGGACGCGAATATGAGGATCAATATGCTACGCATGAGAGGCTGATAGCTGTTTTTGCAGCAGGGAGTCAATCACCCGGGGGTAATGTTCGTGTTCCAACACCTGAACTTTTTTAGCGACTGAAGCAGCATTATCGCCGGCAACTACCGGAACCCTGGCCTGAAAAATAGTTCTTCCATGGTCATAGAGTTCATCCACCAGGTGAATGGTAATACCGGTCTCGCTATCGCCTGAGGCAATCACGGCATCATGCACAAAATGGCCATACATGCCCTTGCCACCATGACCAGGGAGTAGTGCAGGATGGATGTTGACGATCTTATCGGGGTAATTGTGAATCAGCGAAGCGGGGATCTTCCAGAGAAAACCCGCGAGTACAATCAAATCAATACCGATGGATTTCAGTTCATCGACATAAGCATTTCCGGTTAAAAATTTTTCCTTATTGATCAACAGTGACGGAATATTTTCCTGTGAGGCAATCAGTAAAACGCCGGCAGTGGACTTATTGGAAACGATCAGGGAGATGGTCGCGTCTTTCCGTGACCTGAAGTAATCGATGATCTTTTGGGCATTGGTCCCGGTACCAGAGGCAAAAATCGCGATTTTTTTCAAAGGCGGGGGTTTATGAAGCAGGCGTGTCGCCGGCAAGTTTGATATTGTCCTGCTTCAGAGCGGGTTTTTTTCCGAACATCCATTTAAGGATCTTTTTTTCATAATTCCAGAAAAACGGGAACTGGCCAAAGAACATGGAAACAACCAGGATGATGACCTGGTAGCCGAACAAAAGAACCGCCAGGCGAAGAAGGATCTTCCATAACCAGAAGGTTTCCTCATTGAAGCCAACCCATCCGGTTATGGACCGGGATATCCACGCAGTGAGTGTTCCTGTTACTGCAAAAGTGCAGAGGATCAGAAAAAGCTGC
>JANMMA010000196.1:0-1854 GCA_031372815.1 Sphingobacteriales bacterium | reverse complement strand
TCCGTCTTTTACAATAGCCGATGCCAATGGATGGTCACTTAGTTTTTCTACCGCTACCGCTATTGTTAGTAATTCACTTTCGGAAACCCCATTAAACGTAACAATCTTATTCAGCCTGGGTCTCCCTTCCGTCAATGTTCCCGTTTTATCAAAGGCGATTGCGGTAAGTATTCCTAAATCTTCCAGGGGTCTGCCGCCCTTAACCAGTATTCCCTGCCTTGCGGCTCTTGCTACCCCACTTAGAACGGCGCTGGGAGTTGATATGGCCAATGCACAGGGACTGGCGGCTATCAGCACCGCCATCGCCCTGTAAAAGCTTTTACTAAATGGTTCGTCTATAACCAGGTATGCAAATAGAAGTAGTATTACCAGTATTAATATGGATGGCACATAATAACGTTCAATCTTTTTTGTAAACTGTTGTGTGGGGGATTGCTGCTGTTCTGCTTCTTTCACCATTTGCACTACCCTGGATAAAGTGGAATCCTTTGATTCCTTCATCACGTTTATTTCCAGTACAGCAGCACCATTGATTGTTCCGGCAAATACCTTGTTTTCCGGCTTTAATGTTTTTTCATTTTCAATATTTATAACAGGTTTCTCAGCAGGCCATTTTTCTACCGGAATGCTTTCACCCGTAATGGGAGCCTGGTTAACACTGCTGTTCCCCGCAACAACAAAGCCATCGGCGGGTATTTTACTGTTGGGCTTTACGATCACAATGTCAGCTTTTTTCAGTTCCTCTACTGGAATTTCCAATTGTGTGCCATTACGCCTGACAATCGCCGTTTTAGGAGCCAGCCCTGCCAGTGCTTCAATGGATTTGCGGGCTTTATCCATAGCCATATTTTCGAGTGAATGACCCAGGCTGAACAGAAATAGTAACAACGCTCCTTCTGTCCATGCCCCCAGTGCAGCAGCTCCTATAGCTGCCACCAGCATAAGGAAATCAATTTCGAATTTGCCTTTGCTGATTGATTCAATGGCTTCTTTTAATGTATAAAAGCCGCCAAAGCAATAAGCTGCCATATAGCAGGTAAGGCTTATCCAGCCCGGATTTTGAGGAAAGGCCTTCTGAATTAAAAAACCAACTCCCAGGAACAGGCCACAGAGTAATGAAAAAATAAATTCACTGTGTTTGCCGAACATACCCCCATGCTCATGATCTTCGTGGTTTCTTTCTTCTTTACTGCGGTTGTGATTTTCTGCCATTAAATTGATTTATGAGATAAAAAATGAAATGAGACCAATGGGCAAGGAGGTCATATATTGAATTTAATCATCATGTCCCCCGGAATTAGTCATTTTGGCTGAAACAAAGAATGCCCCTTTAATTACAATTTTTGCATCCCGGGAAATCTCCTTCAGCAATGTAATTTCTGTGTAACCTATATCGGTATGCCCCTTTGCTACAGGTACCCGTTCAAATATTATTTCTTTTTCTTCCCTATTATGGGAGATTTTAGCGGAATTATCTATGCTATCAATATTATTTTCCTTTCCTTCGCTTTCTTGTTCATTTTCTCTTTTTACAAATATATAATCCTGCCCTTCTACCGTAACAATTGCATCGTTGGGTATGGCTGGCACGGTTACCTGTTTTAAACTGATCACCGCTGTGACATTCATCCCGTCAATCAGCCCTGTTTTATCACCTTCTACCACGGCATGAACGGTTACCGCTTTGCTGTCACCTTCAAAGGAAGATCCCAGTGAATATATCTTTGCATCATATTCCCTGCTTGGGTTATTGGTAATATTGAAATGAATGGTTTGATTGTTTTTTATTTTCGGTAAATCTTTTTCATATACAAACAAATCGAGGTGCAACCGGCTGTTGTCAACAATTTCAGC
>JANMMA010000190.1:0-1721 GCA_031372815.1 Sphingobacteriales bacterium | reverse complement strand
GTGAGATCATGTGGACAGGATCCAACGTGTTGAAAAACTCCACCGGCTACAACCTTACGCAACTCGTGGTAGGTAGCGAAGGTACCCTGGGTATTGTTACCCGGATCGTTCTTAAGTTGATTCCTGCACCTAAGTTTGATCTGCTGATGCTGGTGCCGTTCAGGTCCGTCGAAAAGGCAGGGGAAGCCGTGAGCGCCATATTCAGGGCTGGTTTTACCCCAAGTGCCATGGAATTGATGGAGATCAACGCGCTGCGGATCGTTAGTTCATTTGTTGACAGTTCGGCAGTTCCCTTGACAGTTGATACAGAAGCGCACCTCATTATTGAGGTGGATGGCAATCATATGGATACGTTGATGGGAGAGATGGAAGCCATCGGAGAGATGCTTCAGCAGTATGATATTGGTGATATTTATTTTGCCGATGACGCGCAACAAAAAGCCGAACTGTGGAAGTTACGGAGACGGGTAGCCGAAGCCGTGAAACTGGTGGGATATACTATCGAAGAAGATACGGTTGTTCCAAGGGCCGAACTGCCCGCGTTAATACGTGGGGTTAAACAGTTGGGAATTGATCAGGACTTTAATGTGGTTTGCTACGGACACGCGGGTGATGGCAACCTGCATATCAGGATCAATAAACCCGGTACACCGAACAGCCATAATGATCCGGAAATGAACAAAACCCTGAGATCACTTTTTGAATTGGTGAAAGGTCTGGGTGGTACGATTAGCGGTGAACACGGTATTGGGCTGATTCAGAAAACTTATATGGATATTGTATTTGATGATATACAGCTCAGGCTGATGCGCGATATTAAAAAAGCATTCGATCCAAACGATATCTTAAACAAAGGAAAAATCTTCGACTGATGGACTTTACGATCACTGACCAAATAAAGAATGGTATGTTGGATCTGGTACCAGGAATTAACATCCTCAGCGTAAAAAAACTTCAACTAATGACGTCAAAAATCGTAGCGATTCTGATCCTTTCATTGACTTTATTTACGGCTACTGCGCAGGTAACCAATGCACCTGTTGAAGATGAAACTTCGGCTCCCGCAACTAAGAAAAAAGGCCTGGACCCTTCCCGTCTTTATTTCGGTGGAAACTTTGGTCTCACATTTGGCAACTTCACGTTTGTCAACGTTTCACCACAGGTAGGTTACAGGTTAAATGAACAGTTCTCAGTGGGCACGGGGATCAACTTTATCTACCAAAGCAGCAAATACAATTATGGTTCTAACAATTATGACAAATCGGAGTATGCGTATGTTGGACTTGGTGTGTTTGGACGATTCAATCCAATCAAATTTTTATTACTTAATGTACAGCCGGAGATGAACTATGTTTGGGGTAATACCAAATACGTTCGGCCACAAAATAGTTATGAATATAAACAGGAAGGCAAATTTGTGCCTTCGCTGCTTGCTGGCGTGGGTGCGGCACTCCCCACTGGCGGAAGGGGTGCGCTGATTGCCATGATACAATATGACCTGATCCAAAATGACCTTTCGCCATACGGCAAAAATCCATTTTTTAGTTTCGGTTTTAACTTTTGATACTCATCTTTAAATAGCTACATGTCACCACTGCTCCTCTTCACATTCGTGATAGGTTATTTTATGCTGCTTCTTGGCGTAGCATGGTATACTTCCCGGAATTCCAATAATGATTCATTCTTTATTGGCAATAAAAATTCTAACTGGATGTTGGTCG
>JANMMA010000142.1:0-4370 GCA_031372815.1 Sphingobacteriales bacterium | reverse complement strand
AAAAAAGAAGTAAAAAATAATTGTTGTTAATATTGTTGTTAACGGGAAAAAACAAAAGGGTTACAACATTTGTAACCCTCTGATTATCAAGCTCCTCAGACTGGACTTGAACCAGTGACCCTCTGATTAACAGTCAGATGCTCTAACCAACTGAGCTACTGAGGAATTTCTTGTTTTTTCAGTGACCCCGGTGATTAATAACCAACCGAGCTACTAAAGAACTTCTCTTAAAGGGAGGCAAAAATAAGGAATTTACCATAACCACAAAATTAGGCCTCATCAAAGCTGGAAATATGCAGCTTCCTCGCATTCAGCATTCTGCTCCAATTCCCCGAAATTTAACCCATAAAAACACTAATGAAGAATGTTTTGAAGCTTGAAGCACTGGGACTACTTATCCTGTTTACGGCCGCCTATTTTCACTTTTTCCCAGGTACTTGGGGATTAGATCTCGCATTATTCTTTGTTCCCGATCTTTCTTTTGCATTGTACCTGGTCTCGAAAAAAACAGGCGCAGTAGCCTATAATGTATTTCACCACCAGGGCGTAATAGCCCTGCTGATATTAATGGGATACTTAACCCAACAAGACTGGCTCACCAAAGCCGCGTTAATCTTCATGGCACATAGCCAGTTCGACCGGGTCGCGGGCTATGGACTAAAGTACCTCGATAGCTTCGATCACACTCATTTAGGATGGATTGGCAAGAGTAAACACTTGAATTCCAGCTCCTAAAGAACTCACAATAACATATTTACACATTTCAACACAGAACTTTAAGATTCCCTTGTGCCTCCACCCACATTATCTCCCTTACTTTTGCACCTTGAAACGACACAATAACTTATTCCTATAAAAACAATCAAACCAACTAACTGTAGCAGGTTGTTGGTTTTTTTCATTTTATAAAGCAATAAGCTACCATGGGCACCGTTTCTAAAAAGTCCGCTGTAAAAACCCATTCCGATGTTAAAATCCGTATCCAGGCTAATCGCCTTATCCATCATGTTGTGCCTACCATTATTCATGGTGGCGAAAAAAACAGGTCATACTGATTCACGGTATTCTCCCCTTCCAATCGACAATGCAGCATTAATTAATAACACTTCCCTTTCAGAGCAGATCTATAATGAAATGGGACTGTCCAGCATGGGCCTACCCCGTATAGCTTTTGCACTGGCAATGAAGGGTTTCGCTAAACTAAGAGCGAAAGGAATTGTAGGGGCCGACAGCATTCTTACGATTATTGATTTTTCAAAATCATCAAAGAAGAAAAGACTTTATGTGATCGACCTTAAAAATGAGGACCTGGTCTTTAATACTGTTGTCGCTCACGGAAGAAATTCCGGTGGTGAATACGCAAAAAGTTTTTCCAACAAGCCATCTTCCAATAAAAGCAGCCTTGGATTTTATGTTACCGAAAAAACCTATGAAGGTGGAAATGGATATTCCCTTAAGCTTAATGGAGCAGAAACCGGAATTAATGATAAAGCTCTCGCCCGTGCCATTGTAATGCATGGAGCTGATTATGCCAATGAAGAGGTAATCAATTCAAAAGGTTATTTAGGAAGAAGTTTTGGTTGCCCTGCAGTACCACAAAAATATACGAAGAAGATCATCAATACCATCAAAGAAGGCAACTGTCTATTTGTTTATTATCCTGATCAGAATTATGTAAAGAAATCAAAATTACTAAATGGTTAACGTACTCATGATTGGTTAGGTAAGGCCCGGTCTGATACGAGACCGGGTTTTTTTATAACCATTTTTATATGATCCATGCAGCAATAACCTGACTCATAACGCCTACAATAAAACCCGATGCAACATCGCCCGGCTGATGATCATCGGTGATCAGCCTTGAACTCATCACCATTCCGCCAATGAGCAGGGCAACCACAAATGGCAGTCCGCTATACATCTGACCATCCATCAAAACAACCATCATCAGTCCGATAAGTCCACCTACGCCCATGGCGTGCATACTTATCTTGAAATAAATATTAGCGATCATTCCAATAACTGCAGCATAAAATATTCCCTGCGTCATATCGCGCATGACCTGCGGTATTCCCTGCAGATGATAAAATGTATTCCACGTCCAGAAGAAAAAAATGATGGACGCCATATAAGGCACGATTCTTTCTTTTGTTGTTTTTAGGTAGATGGATTTACTAAATCCCAGTCCACGCATCAACAACACCACGAGCAGTGGGAAGATGACATTATTGTTTGCTACGGTGATGAGGTTTCTGAATGCATTCGTCCTGGGCACATAAGCGTAATACGATGGATTGATGTAAATGATATAGGCAGCCATATAAACGCCGACCAAAAGCGGATGAAAAACAACAGAAATAAATTTTGCCAGGTAGATGACCGGCCGCGGAAAGGTCCATTCCAATGCTTGCATGCTTATAATTCTTTTCGTAGACGGGCGACTGGAATATTGAGCTGTTCGCGATATTTTGCCACCGTCCTGCGTGCAATATTATACCCTTTTTGCTGAAGCATATCCGTGAGCTTCTCATCACTCAGCGGTTTGAATTTACTTTCCCCTTCTACCATATCACTAAGGATCTTTTTGACTTCCCGTGTAGATACCTCTTCGCCACTGTCTGTACTGAGCGATTCGCTGAAAAAGAATTTCAATCGGTAAGTACCAAACTCTGTTTGCACAAACTTACTATTGGCAACCCGACTGACCGTAGAGATATCAAGCATCGTCTTTTCCGCAATGTCTTTCAGGATCATCGGCTTCAGAGATGTTTCATCACCCGTAAAAAAGAATTCTTCCTGGTGTTTCATGATCGCGTGCATCGTCATATACAACGTATTTTGCCGTTGTTTGATGGCATCGATAAACCATTTAGCCGCGTCAATTTTTTGCTTGATGAAGATCACAGCCTCTTTTTGTCGTTTGTCTTTTTTACTGCCCCGGTCATATTCTTTCAGCATTTCCCTGTAGCCCTCGCTGATCCGCAGGTCAGGCGCATTCTTGGTATTTAGCGTCAGCTCAAGAACGCCGTTATTATTGTAAATAAAAAAATCGGGAGTGATATAACTCTCGGCATTGTTCATCTCACCCATATTGCCGCCCGGTTTCGGGGAGAGTTTGATGATCTGGTTGATGGCAGCCTTTAACCCCTCATCTGAAAGGTTTAATCCGCGCTGTATTTTTTCGTAATGTTTTTTGGTAAACTCGTCAAAGTAGTGTTCAAGGATCTCGATGGACTGCTCTATAGACGGATCATTACTCCGGATTTGCTTTCGGTAAAGTTGCAACAACAAGCATTCCTGAAGATCACGTGCGGCTATTCCCGGGGGGTCAAATTGTTGTATCTGGTGAATAAGTAATTCTATTTCCGGAATCGTGGTCGTAATGTTCTGTCTAAAAGCAAGGTCATCAACAATAGATGTAGTCTCTCTCCGCAGGTACCCATCATCGTCAATACTGCCCACAACCTGTTCAGCGATCTGCATCGTCCGCTCATCGATCTTCAGCATACCCAATTGTTCCAGTAGGTAATCATGAAAACTTGTCTCGATCTTATGCGGGATGGTTCGGCCTTCATCCATTTCAGGATAGTTATCATCCTTTAGTCTGTATTCCGCGATCTCGTCATCGTCCCTTACATATTCGCTAATGTCGATGTTATCATATTCATCCTGGCTTCCATCCGGGTCATCAAAGTCCTCGTCCTTCCCCGTTTCGAATTCCTCAGCCTGCTCATCATAATTGTCTTCATGGCCGTCTTCGCCGGTTTCCAGAGCCGGATTTTCTTCCAGCTCTTCCTTGATCCGCTCTTCCAAATTGGCTGTAGGAACCTGCAGCAGTTTCATGAGCTGAATCTGCTGGGGCGACAGTTTTTGTAAGAGCTTTTGTTGTAAACTTTGACCAAGCGCCATAATCGTCAGGATGTAGGGAAACTATTCACTTAAAAAAACCGTAAATTCAATACATTGGAAAAAAATCCGCCCGTGCCACAAAAACCACGCCGCAAATTACACATTAATTCAAAGGAAATGCACCAACGTTTGCCTGGTCTTCTTGTTGCCTTGATTTTCCTGCATTTAACGGGCGTTTGCCAGAGTCAAGAATATGTTAAAAAAACTTTAACGTCACCGTTAACTGCATTCAAAAGCCCAAATGCACAGGCTCCATCCAACAATAACAGCCATTATAACGAGCCAGTGAGTAACTCAAAACCCACCCCTTTTGGGCCGTTTTCTTATAGAAACCTGCAGCATCCCAACTCACCGAAGGTGGCCACTAGCTATAAAGTATATCAATATCAATACTTTAGCGCGGCCCGCGACTGGGGAATAATTTGTCAGAAAGAATGGAAACTTGAAAAAGCGACAGGGGT
>JANMMA010000134.1:0-5025 GCA_031372815.1 Sphingobacteriales bacterium | reverse complement strand
ACCTAGATCCGATTGTAGCGTTGAGGTACGAGTAATTAGCGGATTAACGAATTCTCGAATTGGCGGATTGCGTCTGCTCTGCAGGATTACGAATTGCGGATTGCGAATTACGGATTGAATACAAAGCATAAAAAAGCGGTTGAATGTTTTCAGCCGCTTTTTTTATTTGCATTTCCACACTTGTCACATTTGTCAATTACCACATTAAATCTGCATTCCCACACTTGCCACATTGTCCAATTACCACATTAAATCCAAGATAAAAAGCTACAAAAGCCATAGGCTTTTGTAACGCTTTTTATCTTGGATTTAATGCTTGTCGTATTCGCTCTGCAATATCCTGAACATGATATCGGCTCATATTGTCAGTAATACCTGGTGCTGCATTAACCAATTCTGTCCTGAGCAGGCTGAGGTTCGCACGGGCCACTGAACTGATGTCTGTCTTTTTAATATCGGGTCCGAAGCTGAATGTTATTCCAGGTATGCTGACAGATGAAGATGATGTGGGATTCACTAAACCGATCAGTCTTTCCACATAGCCCTTCTGTAAATTTCTTCTCTTGATTTCGATTTTGCCGCGGCCTGGTATTTCACTGAACAAGCCTTTTTTCAGGTCAGTTAAGTATTCATCAATAGTATATGCATTGTCATAACGGTCAGCCATGGTGACCATTCTTCCCAGCCTTGCGGTAGATAGTAAACTGCTCAGCATATTATCCTGTATAGTGCCAAGTTGATCGGCGGCAGGACTGCTAAACTTGTTTAAGATGTTTTTATCAAGCATCCAGGTAGGTGTTTCGAATAACTGCTTCTGAAGAAATGCAAGGGCTTCTTTCTGTGTGGCTTTGGGAACGGTTTCAAAAACCTCTCCAGATTGTTCAACACTTTTGGACGTTTCATAATAACCGCCAATGTTTCGGCTTACGTGGTTTAAATAGCGGTTGAATTGGGATGACATTGCATTGTACATTTCCTGAAGGTTTTGGTATCTGTCTGCCTCCTCTTTGGTCCAGGCTGGCAGATTAGTCATGATCCGTTTCAGGTTTTTGATGCCATATTCGCTTGCTTTCATGGCATTATCGCCCAGGTCCTCGCTTTGGGTACGCGGATCTGCAAAATTTCCAAACTCATAGGAGCCGAACCAGATTCGGGGATTCTGGGCCAGTCTTTCATTATATTTTTTATTGAGCGATTTTTTTGCTTCCTCTTCATTTTTTGCCGGGATGTATCCATAGCCCCATTCGATGGCCCACAGATCATAGTCGCCTATCCTCGGGAAAATTCCGGCCCTGCCGATCTTGTCTTCCGGCTGTGCCACATAATTGAATCGGGCATAATCCATGATGGAAGCAGTGTGGCCATTGGCTTCCACCCATGCTTTATCCCTGAGTTTTTCTACCGGCGTTTTATTGCTTGAACCCATATTATGGCGGAGACCAAGCGTATGACCAACTTCATGAGAAGAAGCAAAACGGATCAGGCTTCCCATCAGTTCGTCATCGAACTTCATCTTCCGTGCACCGGTGTCAACAGCAGCGGCCTGAACGAAGTACCAGTCGTGCAGTAACTCCATCACATTATGATACCAGCCGATATGGCTTTCTATAATTTCACCACTGCGTGGGTCATGAGCATTTGGTCCATATGCATTTTGTATGTCGGATGCAAAATAGCGGATCACAGAAAAACGTGCATCTTCCAGCGACATTGTGCTATCGTTCTCGGGCCATTCTTTAGCCATGATAGCATTTTTGAATCCCGCTTTTTCAAATGCTTTTTGCCAGTCGTTCACGCCCTGTATCAGATAAGGTCTCCATTTTTTTGGCGTGGCGGGATCGATATAATAAATAATCGGCTTTACCGGTTCCACCATCTGCCCTGATTTCCACTTATCCATGTCTTCCGGCTTTGGTTCAAGTTTCCATCGAACGATAAAATTGTCTGACTCCACTTTTTGCTGATCATCTGAGTATACGGTATAATCATCGGCAAAAAATCCTACCCTTGGATCATAGGCTCTTTTCACTGCAGGCGTTCTGGGCAGGAGTATAAATGATGTATTTAATTCTACAGTTATTGCTCCTGCCGCATTGGCTGCCGGAAGGGAAGATGAAGGAAATGGTGAGGGCATTGACAGTCCCATGGAAGGTGTTGCACTAAACGTCTTTACGGTCCTGATCTCTGTATTCATCGGGTAGGTTCGGATACTCTCTATATAAGAGCGGTCTGACGCCAGGCTTCCGAGATTAAGCCGTCTTTTGCTGCCCTGGTTCAGGGAGACGGGTAGATTGTCGCCCTTAAAATAATCGGTCATGTCCAAAACAACCGCGAGTGAATCGGCAGCCAGCGCTTTTACGTCGATGGCAGCAGAGATTGGGTCAACATTTGAATTTCGTACGGCCCTGTAAATTGGCTGCGTTGAGTCATTAGCCACACTTACCACGGTAACAACCCGCATAAAGATCTTGTTATCGGGGCCTTTCTCAAATCGGACGACCTGTTGGTTGGCAAGTTCACCGCCATATACGCCGCCGCCGCCGGCTACTTTAGAAAAACGGGTAATGGCCATGATATCTCGCCCAAGAATAGAATCAGGTATTTCAAAAAAATACTTATCCTCTATTTTATGCACGGTAAACAGGCCCTTCATGGTCCGGGCTTTATCCGTAATGACATCCTTATAGGCCTTTGGCCCTGATTTTGAAGAACTGCCGCTGGATGGGGATCCTCCTGGAGGAAGTCCAACCGGAATGGTGTTCACCGGCAGCCCCGGAGCTTTAGGATCTGGCTTTTTCTGGGCTTTCACGGACGTTACACACAACGCAACGGAAATCATAAGGGCAAAAGAAATCGTTCGCTTCATAAGCACGGCAATTCGCATTTTGATGAAATTTTAAGCTGTCGAATATAAGTATTTGGCGTGGGCTCATAGCCATTATGGCTATTTGAATATATGGGTGGTGTAGGTCAGGGCCAGATCAATAACAATGCTTTTGTAGAAAGGATTAGCAAAATAAGGTCATTTTGAATTTTTATTTATAATTTGACACAACTATTAACGAATTTTCCATCCCCCCTCAAGGACATATTTATAATGTCTTACGGTTTGATGATTTTTTTTTAGAAAACTTACTATATTGTGTACCCACTGAAAAATTTTTTTTTCAAGGCATTCAGGAGCAAAATTTTTTTTTAACTAGCATTGTAGCATATAATCACCAAAACGAACATTTAAACATTAAAATCAAAAAGTCATGGCTGAGACAAAACCAACTGCAACAGCGAAAGCGACTACGTCAGTGCAACCGAAGAAAAGCAGTAACATCATTTCTATTCTTGCCCCGGTAGTCTGTATTATTGTGGGCTATGCTATCTGGAGATTCGGTTTAGGAAACGCGGCAGGATTTACGAAGCCTGATCCCAGTGGTGGTTTCTGGCCTTCACATGTAGGTCCCAAAGGTGCATTTTACCGGATGTATGAGGGTGGAATCATTGTTCCATTACTGATTGGATGTTTGCTTATGGTGATTACTTTTTCTATCGAAAGGATGCTGACTGTTTCAAAGGCTTCGGGAAATGGTTCTGTTGCTGAATTTATCCGCAAAGTACAGTATCATCTTGCCAATAAGAATGTTGATGCAGCACTTGCTGAGTGCGATAAACAAAAAGGCAGTGTGGGTAATGTAATGAAAGCGGGCCTTCGCAAATACAAAGAAATGATCACCAACAGTGAGTATAACACGGAGCAAAAAGTTGCAGCCATCCAGAAGGAAGTGGAGGAAGCCACCGCATTGGAGTTGCCGATGCTGCAAAAAAACCTGGTATTCCTGTCGACCCTCACATCGTTGGGTACCCTTATCGCCCTGTTGGGAACGGTAATTGGGATGATTAAATCATTCTCTTCTCTTGGTGAGGAAGGTGGTGCCGGCGCTGCAAGTCAGCTGGCCATTGGTATCTCTGAGGCCCTGTATAATACAGCCCTTGGTATTGCCACGTCTTCCCTTGCATTGGTTATGTATAATATTTTCACTACCAAGATCGATGGTATCACTTATGGTATTGATGAGTCCGGCTTTACGTTGACACAGAGCTTTGCATCTCAGTACAAGTAAACATTGAACCGGTCGTATGGAATATTACCGGTCATGCATCTTAACTAATATTCAAAATTGAAGTACACATGCCTAGTGTCAAAATAAAAAAGCACGCTCCGGAAAACGACATGACACCGATGGTGGATCTGGCATTCCTGATCCTGGCATTTTTCATGTTGGCGACCAAGTTCAAGCCAGAGGATGCAGCGGACGTCAAGATACCCAGTTCAGTTTCTTCTGATGCACTACCTGAAAAAGACGTATTCACTGTATCAGTGGATAAGGATGGAAAGGCGTACGTTGCGATGGACAATCCCGAATTTAAACAGGTGCTGATCGAGAACCTTAATAAAACACGGAATCTGGGTTTAACCCCACAGGAAGTAAAATCGTTCATAGATATTCCGAGCGTTGGTGTCCCTTTCGGACAGTTGAAGTCATTGCTTAGCATGACCTCTGAACAGCAGAAGGCGGTCAAGCAACCGGGTATCCCTGTGAATGATTCACTGGGCGGAGAGCTGAATTACTGGGTGAGGGATGCGTTGGTGGCTTATTCCGGACGCAAACTGAACCTTTGTATAAAAGCGGATAATAATACGAAATATCCTGCCTATAAAAATGTGCTGGCTGCATTCAAGAAAAATGATCAGAACAAGTTTTTACTGATCACGGCTCCGGAAGATGCACCACAGGGATCACCGTTATTTGTGACCCGTCAGAAAAAGTCAGGCGCAGCAAAATAATTTTGAAACAGCTAAATCATTGAGATATGGCAAGTATTGATTCTGGTGGTGGTGATGACCATGGTAAAAAGCCGGGTGTTAAGAAAGCAAAAAAGCTTTCGACCAAGGTAGATATGACCCCGATGGTAGACCTGGGTTTTCTACTGATCACCTTTTTTATTTTCACAACAACAACGGCATTGCCA
>JANMMA010000126.1:0-9377 GCA_031372815.1 Sphingobacteriales bacterium | reverse complement strand
AGTTTTCGGATAGGGCCACGCATAACGCACCATTGAATACGTCGCCTGCGGCTGTGGTGTCTACTGCATCAACCTTGGGAGTTTCGACAATCAATTCTTCATCGGCGTTCTTGAAAAATGCCCCTTTTGATCCCATAGTGATTACCACGTTTTGCACTCCTTTTTCTAATAATAAGATCGCTGCGGCTCTTGCTGAGATTGTATCGCTTATCGTTAAGCCTGTATAATATCCTGCTTCTGTTTCATTTGGCGTGAAAAGGAAAAGTTTTGGGAAGATGGTGTGCGGTAGTAATGCCGCGGGTGCGGGATTGAGGATGATTTTCTTTCCCAGCTCGAAGCCTTTTTCAGCAGCATAGATCACCGTATCGATTGGAATTTCAAGCTGCATCAGGATAAAGTCAGTGTTATTGAAGGCCTCTTCCGCCTGGTCCAATGATTCTGGCAAAAGTGCATTATTGGCACCGGGGGCAACCACGATATGATTCTCGCCTTGTTCGTTTAGGGTGATCATGGCAACGCCGGAAGGCTTATCCGTATTTCGTACGATATAGCGGGTAACTATACCTGCAGTGGCGAATCCAGCGAGAGACTGGTCGCCGAATATGTCTGTTCCCAGGCTCGTTACAAATACGACACTGGAATCGGGCCTGATCAGTCTCACTGCCGCTACGGCCTGGTTGGCGCCTTTCCCTCCTGGAAACATGAAGAATTCACCGCCCAGCACGGTTTGACCCGGAACGGGGAATCTGGCAGTTTTCACTACCATATCAGTGTTCGCACTACCAATGATCAGGATAGAGGGCATATGGGGTTGATAATTGCATAAAAGATAGGGGTTTTTATGCTTTCCTGAGTTTCTGCTCGCGCTCTATCTGCGTCTCTGACTCTCTTTTTCATCTCGGCGTCTTTCCCTTTGGCGTTTCTGCGTATCGCCCTTGGCGTCTCTGGCTATCTCCTTTTGCGTCATAGCGTTTACCGGCGTTTTTGCGTCCTTTCGTCTATCGCCATCTCATATATATTGTTTATTTTCGACCGAAACCATCCTTCAATAGCTAAATATGAATAAAACAGGTCCGATAGTAGTCATTGAGGACGACCAGGACGATCAGGAAATGTTGAATGAGATCTTTGCAGAATTGGAGTTCACAAACGAGATCATTTACTTTATTGACAGTGAAGAAGCACTTAAATACCTACTGGCTGTGGAAGTGGAACCATTCATCATCCTCTCCGATATCAATATGCCACGGTTAAACGGCATGGAACTCCGGGAAAAAATCAACACCAACGAAGACCTGCGCCTCAAATGCATCCCTTACCTATTTTTTACCACTAGTGCTGAGCAGAGCTATGTGGTGGATGCATATTCTAAGTCGGTCCAGGGCTTTTTCGTTAAGCCCAGCTCTTTTGCCAAACTCAAACGTATTATCAAGCTGATTGTAGAATACTGGCATGAATGCGAGTCGCCGAATTATATAAGATAGGGGTCGCAGTGAAGGGGCCCACGACCCAAAGAGGAAAACGCGAGGAATTCTAGAGACGCGAAAAGAAACGCAAAGGCGCAATAGAATACAAAAGACACGGAAGAGCCCCAAATTTGCCAAACACGATGCTTCGTTTTAGGGCCGTTTAATTATGGCCTTTTTTTATACCCGAGCGGGTATAAAAATGACCTGTTTTAAGACCCCTCGAAATCGGTACCCAGAGCCTGGTAAACAGATACTAAAATCAACCTTTTCATTAACGAGTTCCACCTTATACTTATTTCACATGTCCGACCTGTTAGTCTGTAGGTTTTCGGCCAAACGTAACCCAAAAATGATCGTGTTTGAGTTACGTTTTTATAACATAACCCAAAAACTGCAATAACTGGGTTATATTTTTTGAAGAGTGGATTGTTTTTATGCTAGACGGAATGGAAAAAGCTATTATAGAGTCAGTCGTGCTGATCGTATAAATAAAAAAGATGATACACCGGTTTAAAAATCAGATTCGAGATGGGCACTCAAAAATATATATGCAGGAGTTGCTCAATAATTTATTCAAGTATCCCTATACGGAATTAGAGTATATAGAAATTTCTCAATAATGCTTTATTTAAATTATTAACTGAGCGCTGAAGATTATTTCGGTATCCAGCGAACTCAAAACTTCCGTATGGCTAAATAGGTTTCACATGTGATCACCTGACCTTTAACCTAAATCATTTGATTATATAACACATAAATAATGTTGAAGTCGATCAGATAAAAAGTAAATCTCCTTAGTGAATTTACTGTGCATAACTTTTATGATAAATACCCGCTACAGGGTATTGAGATATGTTTTTTTATACTATAACTTTATTTCTATGATTTGATAGAAGTAATTCCAATCAAACAAAAAATCTTTACCCGTCTTTTCAACTTAACCTTGTTTTAGACAACCTGTTTACGGCATTCCTATTTAACGATGTACTCCAATACATCAATCAGATCCCCTATGTGACCGATAGTTAGAAAAAGAAGCAGATAACATAAAAGAATATTTTTTCAATTAATTCAAATGATTGAAACGGCCCTCCTATTGCTCAGAAACGAGCTCCAGTCTTATATCAGCACGAAGGACGCGTCAGTTACCGTAGTCATTGACAACATTGGATTATTTGAAACGTCGAAAGGTGATACACTAACAAATAATATCGTTCTGACGCTTGTCAATATAGAAGAAGAGAGCACACTAAAGAATTCCGCCGCACTGCGAAAGCCTTATACACTACAGGCCGAATACCAGAACCCACCGGTATTTCTTAATCTTTATGTTTTATTCACCTGTAACTATTCCGGGGATGACTACAAACTTGCATTACGCAGGCTTGCACACATTATAAGGTTTCTGCAAAGCAGGAATTCATTTTCTATTTCATCGGCTATCACTGGAGATACATTTGATTTTGCCGATGAAGAGATCAGCAGCATGAAGTTTACGGCTGAAATGTTTACACTAAGCTTTGAGCAAATAAATCATTTATGGGGATCTCTGGGGGGAAGGCAGATGCCATTTGTGATGTATAAACTGAGACTGATGACAATAACGGAACATGCCAAACTCAGGGAAGTCCCATTGATAGAAGAAATAGAAACCCTTGCCAGGCCGGCAACTACATAAGTATGGCGCTACTGTACAAAACATTGTTTCGGATCAGTATTCTTCATGAATATTACCTGACCGCCAGCGACGGCCAAACAGTTTTTGACAAGAATACCCCGGAAGAGCGAACAGCATTTCTCATTAATGAATTTGCAAAAGGCCGAAGCTCTATTAATAATGATCTTGAATTTATTTTTCCTCCGGCATTAACGAATGAATATGAAAATGCTGGCCTCAGGATCTTACCTGCATATTCCGGCTGTAAAGTTGTGGTACGCGTAAAACAGGAAATACAAAACGATGGCAGCAGTTTTTACAAACCTATGAGTCCACTTCCTAAAGACCTGCCCATTTTTGTTTTGGCAAATAAAAAGTCGAACCTGGTAGACAGCTATACAAACCAGTCATCAACCTCAATTCCCTGCATTCATTATTTCTCAAACGATAACCCGTCAAACGATAAAATATTTCCCGCACTAAATAGTCCGATTGCTCCTTATGACTCATCGCGATCCTACGAACAGGGTGAACTGGCCAGTTTTGGTTCCAATGATATCCGTCAGTTTGCACAGGGTAACCCCACTCCGGAGTGGGTAAACGTAATGGGATCGTATGTAAGTAGTGCCGACAAAACACTTGTTCCGCTTTCCTTTGATTTTACTTTCAGAAATCCCGTTGCTGTAACACAGGCACAATACAGCCTGACGGATCCGGATGGAACGGAATTGGTCAGTCGGTCAGTAAATACTGTTCCACCGGAGCAAAAAGTGAAAATGAATTTCAGTGCTGTTGCCGCAAAGCTCATGAAAACTGGCGGCCATCCTTATATAAGTGGAGAATGTAGACTGAAGGTTACGGGAACCGGAGGGTATGAGCAAACACAAAATATACGGTTTAGTGATGTGTTTTACAGCAGGTCGAACTGGGCTGTGTTCGAGTTTATACCCGTTCCAGGGGATACCCGTTACAGCCTGCTGGATAGCAACGGATTTATTCATCAGCGCAAGGATCCATCAGGCGTAATTACGCAGACTGCTCCGTCATTTGAACTTCCGGTTAAGAGCAGGTATGCGTTTTGGCGATTTATTAATAACCGTGGAGATGAATTGAAACTTACCAGCGTCTTACAGGACTACCTCGTTAAGGAGGGCAGGGTATTGATCACAAGAAGTCCTGTTTCCCTCACCAGGAGTTACTTTATGGTTCCGGGCCAGGGAGGAGCGGTTAAAAAATTTCTGCCTAATCCAACCATTGCAAATTTCAAGCTCGACAATAAAAGGCGTGTATGCCTTGACGTTATCGTTCCGCAGTCTGACCTTTTTCCCATCATCATATAAAAATATTAAATACATCAGTTATGAAAGAATACAAAACCCCGGGCGTCTATATCGAAGAAATTCCAAAGCTGCCACCATCGATCGCTTCAGTTGAAACCGCCATACCGGGATTCATTGGGTATACGGAGAAGGCCTGGGATAAGGAAGACAAAGACCTCATCATGAAACCCAAACGGATCAAGTCTTTGCTGGAATACGAACGATTCTTTGGGTATGAAGACCCGGAGAAAGAAAGTCTTAGTGTTGTATTTACCAATGGCGGCGCGGAGGTAAATGGTAAAATCGATGTCGACAAAAAATCAAAGTTCCTGATGTATTATGCCCTGCAGATGTTTTTCGCAAATGGCGGAGGGCCCTGCTGGATTACTTCGGTCGGAAATTATACGGATACGGGCGGACAAATCGTTGCACAAAACCTTCTTGACGGATTAGATGAAGTTGCCAAGATCAACGAGGTAACCCTGCTTAACTATCCAGATGCAGTAAATCTTGATACCGCCGATGATTATTACAATGTATATACAATGGCTGTAAACCAATGCAAGGAATTGCAGGACAGGTTCACGGTGATGGATGTTTATCGCACAAAAGCAAATGCAGAAAACTGGGATGAAGACATTACCGTATTTCGGACAAAAATGGCCGGGGAACCCGAAGAGCTAAAGTATGTGGCTGCCTATTTCCCTTATCTCTACACAGGCGTTGATTACAGTTTCAAAATGGCGGGTAATCGATCAAAAAATAATGACGAGTCAGTAAAGGTTACCGGGGTTGCAGGTTTTGAAACACTGGCTGCACTCAAGCAGGGAAAAAATGCCGAGTATTTCAAAGCCCAGAATGCGATCTCCAATATAGAAATGCTAATGCCCGCTTCTGCAGCGGTGCTGGGTGTATATGCCGACGTAGACAATACAAGAGGAGTTTGGAAAGCACCCGCCAATGTAAATATCAATAATGTGATCAAACCCGAGTTATTAATTACGAATAAAGATCAGGAGACGCTTAACATAGATCCCGCTGCTGGAAAATCAATTAATGTTATCCGCTATTTCGAGGGCCGCGGTGCAGCCATTATCTGGGGCGCAAGAACGATGGCCGGTAATGATAATGAATGGCGATACATTCCGGTACGACGGTATTTCAATATGGTGGAAGAGTCTACAAAAAACGCTACACAGCAGTTTGTCTTCGAACCAAATGATGAGAATACCTGGGTAAGGGTTAAGTCGATGATCCAGAACTACCTCACTACTCAATGGAAAAATGGTGCACTACAGGGGGCATCCACCAAAGAAGCTTTTTACGTGCATGTGGGCTTAGGCGAAACCATGACAGAGCTTGATATCTGGGAGGGACGGATGATTGTTGAGATAGGCCTGGCAGTGGTTAGACCGGCTGAATTTATCATCCTCAGGTTCATGCACAAAATGCAGGGCGAATCATGATAACCGCTGATACAGTAGCGCAAAAAAATCCGATGGTAGCCCATGCGCGCAATGCAGTCGAATCCAAAATGATCAGCTTATTCAAAACATATAAATCAGTTGTATGAACGAGATACGCCAATCCAACAATCACAATCGCCCGAAGTCAGGAGACTGCGGTTGTGAAGAGAGAGACAATGCCACACAGAACACTATCAACGCAGAGAAGAAAAAAATCTGTGACGAATTATATGTATCTGCAGGTAAGGTAAGTACGCTGGAACAAAGGTTCAAAGGCGAGAATAAAGTATTCGAAGACAAGAAATGTCTTTTTACCAAAACGGAAGCAAATTATCAACGGTACAGAAACCTCGACATGTTTGTGGGTACTGAATTAACGCAGACTAATGAATCCATTAAGTCCAATGTTACAGCATATACAAAAAACAATAAAGACCTGAATGCTTTATTGAAAGGCGTTGCACAGAGTATTAAGAATGTGAAGACAAAATTTGCTGACCTCACTGACGCGGCTTGTAAACTGGAGAGTTGTCTTAATGATTCGTGTAATACAAGTCAGCGAAAAGCCATCACCGGTAGCGCGCCAGGGTGCAACGGTGAGCCTATCGATGCGTGCAAAGATGCCAATACCATTATCCATGAATTGATTTGCCGGCCCAAGGGTTTGTCGGCAGATATCGATTCCATTTTTAAAGCTTCTTTTGATGTTGTTGGCATACAGAAATTCTCCAATATCGAGTCACTGGATCCGATGCAGTCGAACCTTTCAAAGAATGCAAAGGATTTTGTGGATCATATCAATGGCATCATGAAGGCCAGGGACGCGGATATGAAATCACTTCAGAATGATATTGTTAAGTCGGTGCAGGATATCACCAGGGCCGCCATGGAAAGAAACCATGAGCGGAGCAATTTTGAGGGATATAAAGACACTTCTGAATTTGTATGCTGTCCGCCTTGCGAATGTGTTGTTCCTGTAAGCAACAACGATTGTGGTGATGATATGAAAAAGCTATGTGAGCAACTCAACCAGCCCATGCTTAAGAAATGTGAAAAAATGATCTGCGATATATGTGTGGATGTGCAGAAAGCATTCTGTTGCCAGGATGAGACGCCACCAAAAGAACAGGGATGCTAATCAGCCATATTTAAAAATCAACAAAACTTTTCACTATGCTCACCAAACATAATTACCAGGATATTCCTCAAAAATGGGACGATGGTAAAATAGCCGACTGTTGCAAAAAACCTTCCGATAATGGCGACGGGTGCGATGATTGCTGTTATGATACCTGGCAGAAAGAATTAAAAGACATCACGCAGAAGTATAACCAGGAAACCGAGGATACCAGCCAGCTTCAGAAGCAGTACGACTTTATGAAATCCCGCCGGGATAAGTATAAGACCTGGCTCGATGAACTGAGAAAAGCAGAGGATCTGTCGCTGGATATCTGTCGTCAGCTTGATTTGATTGCGGTTCAGTCGCGCAAGGTCTGGTATAACAGTTGTAAGGCCGTAGATGCGATCGAAACCCTATTCTGCATGGTCAGGGAATTTTATATGCAGATCGACTATCTGAAGGCCAGGTATGAGATACTTAAAAATTGTATCGATAAAAATACAGATCCATCGCTGGCCGACAAAACAAAAGGTATTCCAGGATGCCTTGCAAAATATGCAGAAAAACTTGAGTTGATTGTAAAAACCCGTGATGAGATCATTACGGCACTGGTGGCGGCTATCAGGCTTGCTAACCTCATCCGTAATAATATTCATACAGTGGATTGTCCGCCTGCAAACTACAATCCCTGCGCAGATAATAATCCACCCTGCAACTGCAATGAGAATAGTGATACTGTTTCAAGCTATGGATTCAAGACAATTATTTGTGAGTGGTATTGTTCATTCAAGTGCGATGAAAAATGCCCTGAGCCGGATCCTTGCAAAGACAAGGACCAGCAACCGGTGATCCTGAAACAGCAGTCGAACAGTACTGATCCATGTGAAGTTGGATGTGAACCGGAACCTACTTTAAGCTTCCCGATATGTAAAGACAACTACCGTATCTGTGTGGAGAAATGGTATATGGCTGATGACACCGCAGTGAAGAAAATGGGCGAAGACCTGAATACCAGGAAGAAAAATAAAGAGGCCCTTCTTGCCTGCAAAAACAGCCTGGATGCCGCTATTATTGAAACCAAATCATCAAACAGGTGCTGATCGAAATAAGTCAGCTTATGTAAAACAAGAGCTGATCAAAATGAGTCAAATTATATCAAGAGTACCTGATCACATTAATCACATTCTTTCACATTATTAATTAAATAAAAATGGCAGACGATCCCAAAAAGAATTACCCACTTCCAAAGTTTCACTTTTCGGTCGAATGGCCTGGTGACGAATCACGGGTGGGTTTTACAGAAGTTACGGGCCTTGATTTCGAAACTACACCTATAGAGTACCGCGAGGGTAGTAATCCGCTGTATAATAAATCCAAGCAACCCGGTCTCACCAAATATGCCGATATCACGCTTAAGCGCGGAATGTTTTTAGGGAATTTCAAATTCTTTACAGAATGGAGAAAGACGATGATGTTCCAGGAAGGAAAAGAAAAATTCCGGAAAGACGTGACTATCAAATTGCTTGATGAGGAACATAAACCGGTGATCTCCTGGAGACTTTCAAAAGCATGGCCCAGTAAGATACAATCAACGGACCTGAAGGCAGATGGTAATGAAGTGGCGATCGAAACCATGGTGCTGGTACATGAGGGATTGTCAATTGTGGAAGCGCAGTAGCTACAGGTTCTGGTTCAGGAATATCACCCATTGTTGTTGCGCAGTAAACAAGGTGGTGGTTCACGAAAGATCATTCATTGTCGAATGCCGGCATTCATAACGATCACCATAACACGAAATGGCAGCAAGTAATTATCAGACGGTCAATTTTCATTTCCGCGTAAACTTCGAATTGAAGAACGAGGAAATAGATATTCGATTTCAGTCGGTGTCCGGACTTGATTCATCCCTCGAAACAGAATCAGTAAGGGAAGGAGGTGAAAACAGGTTTGAGCATGTGATGCCGACAAGGCGAAAATATGGTCCGCTTGTACTAAAACGCGGACTGGTGAAGCCGGATAAGAAAGTTGGCTTATCACAGTGGTTCAAGGAAGCGTTCGACAATGAAAACGTAAAGGTGCTTCCTTCTGTGCTGATCACTTTGCTGAACGAAGAGCATAAGCCGCTGATGACGTGGACTATCAACAATGTTTGGCCCAGGAGCTGGAAGGTTGCAGAACTGAATGCCATGCAGGGTGATGTACTGATCGAGACAATGGAATTAAATTATAACCGGCTATTGCTGGAATAAAGGAAGTGGGATAACCTGAACAATGGAATTAAATTATAACCGGCTGTTGCTGGAATAAAGGAAGTGGGATAACCTGAACAATGGAATTAAATTATAA